>NZ_AQOJ01000725.1:0-14041 GCF_000364685.1 Xanthomonas sp. SHU 166 | reverse complement strand
TAGCGACCGGTGGTCGTCCCACCAGCCGACGCCAGCGACCAGCACCAGGCCGGCGGCGACGGTGGCGATGCCCGCGCCGTGCTGCGGCCATTGCAGGGCCGCCCAGCCGCAGGCCAGCAGCACCGCCGCCACGATCGCCACGCCGCCGCCGCGCGGCGTGGCCACGGTGTGGCTGCGCCGCTCGCCCGGCGCGTCCATCAACTTGCGTTTGAGTGCGTACTGGCGCGACAGCCAGGTGCCGGCCGCGCTGAACACCCCGAGCGCCAAGAGCAGCGCGGCTCCTGCGATGGGCACTACACCACCGCGTAGTTGAGCAACGGCTTGACCGTGCCCCACTCCTTGCAGCTGGGGCATTGCCAGTGGTGGGTGCGCGCGCCGAAGCCGCAGCGGGTGCAGCGGTAGCTGGGATTGCGCACCAGCAACTGGTCGGTGATGTGCTTGAGATCCTGCAGGGTCGCGGTGGAATCGGCGCCCTCGGCCAGGGTCAGGTCGATCAGCGCGGACTCGCCGCGCACCGACGGCCGGTCCTTGAGCTGCCGGCCCAGGTAGGAACGCGCGGCGGAAATGCCTTCCTGCGACTCCATGAGCCGGGTCAGCGCCAGCACCGGAGCGATACCGCGGTAGTGCTCGGTCATCTCCGACAGGAACGCACGCGCGCCGCTGAGATCGTTGCCGCGGCGGTAGCACTCCATCAGCGCCGGCATGATCTCCGGCAGGTAGTCCGGGTCGTGGCGCGCGGCGCGCTCGAAGGCGCGGATGGCGGCCTCGTCGTTGCCGTCGTCGACATCGATGCGCCCTTCCAGGATGCCGGCACGCACCGACTTGGCATCGGCCTGGTAGGCGCGCGCGATCGCCTCCCGCGCCAGGTCGTTCTTGCCCGAGGCGCGGTAGCGGTCTGCCAGTTCGCATTCGAACTGGGCGATCAGCTTGCCCATCGGCTCGCCGGTCACCTCTTCGTAGCGGGTGGCGTTGTCGATGGCCTTTTCCCAGTCGCGTTCGGCCTGGTAGATGCCGATCAGGTGCTTGAGCGCCTGCGGCGCACGCTGGTCGATCTGCGCCAGCTCGGTGAACACGGTTTCGGCGCGGTCCAGCAGCCCCGACTTCATGTAGTCCTCGCCCAGCGCCAGCAAGGCCTGCACGCGTTGCGCGTCGCTTAGGTCGCCGCGCTGGACCAGGCCCTGGTGCAGGCGGATGGCGCGGTCGACCTCACCGCGGCGACGGAACAGGTGGCCCAGCGCGACCTGGGTCTCGAAGGTTTCCTTGTCCAGTTCGGCGATGTGCAGGAACAGCTCGATCGCCTTGTCCGGCTGCTCGTTGAGCAGATAGTTGAGGCCGCGGAAATAGGTGCTGGACAGCCGGCTGACCTGGGTATCGCCATGGCGCTGGCCGCCACGGCGGCCGATCACCCAGCCGCTCAAGGCCGCCAGCGGCAGGAACAGGAAGAACCAGAACCACTCGGTCAGAAAGTCCATCGAAGATCAGCGTCCGTCCAAGGGCTGGTGGGCATGGGGGGAAACCGGCGCGACGGCCGGGGTCGCGGCGTTCGCGGCCTTGTTGGCGCGACGCAGCTTGGCATACAGGGGGATCACCAGGGCCGCCAGCACCAGCGAGGCGCCGATCAGCACGCCGGCGAACAGCGAGACGATGATGGCGATGCCGGAGGTGGTGGCGATGCTGGAGAACACGAAGTTGATCTGGATCGGCTGCGAATTGAGCGACCCGATGACCAGGCCGGCCAACAGCAACACCAGCAGGATCAGCAGTCGTGCAATCTTCATGAGCAACTCCAGCGTCGGGAGACACTAGATTAGCCGAACAGGCGTGGATTCCGGCAAGCGCCGGACGCCGGGCTCAGGGCGTGTCGGATTCGACCGGGACGACGCCGCTCACGCGCTCGCGCAGCTCCTTGCCGGGCTTGAAATGCGGCACGTGCTTGCCGGGAAGCGCGACGGACTCGCCGGTCTTGGGATTGCGTCCCAGGCGCGGCGGCCGGTAATGCAGGGAAAAGCTGCCGAAGCCGCGGATCTCGATGCGATCGCCGCCGGACAGGGCGCCGCCCATCATTTCCAACAACGACTTCACCGCCAGATCGACGTCGTCCGACTTCAGATGCGCCTGCTTGCGCGCCAGGATTTCGATCAGCTCGGATTTGGTCATTTACGGATGCGTGCAGTGGGGTCGCAACCTGGCACGGCCCGGGAACACCGGGCCGTGCCAGTAACGCTGCGTGTGGCGGATTACTCGGACTTGTTGCCGTTCAGCTGCGCACGCAGCAGCGCGCCCAGCTGGGTGGTGCCGCCCGACGCGGACTGGTATTCCTCCAGCACTTCGCGCATTTCGGCATCGTCCTTGGCCTTGATCGACAGCTGCAGGGTGCGGCCCTTGCGGTCCATGCCCACGAACTTGGCTTCGATCTTGTCGCCGACCTTCAGGTGCTGGCTGGCGTCGTCGACGCGCTCGTTGGCGATGTCGCGCGCGGCGACGTAGCCTTCGATGCCGTCGGCCAGGTCGATGGTGGCGCCCTTGGCGTCCACTTCACGCACCACGCCCTCGACCTTCGAGCCCTTCGGGTTGGCGGCCATGTACTGGCCGAACGGATCCTGCTCCAGCTGCTTGACGCCCAGGCTGATGCGCTCGCGCTCCGGGTCCACCGCCAGCACCACGGCTTCCAGCGTGTCGCCCTTCTTGAAGTTGCGCACGATGTCTTCGCCGGTGGTGTTCCAGCTGATGTCGGACAGGTGCACCAGGCCGTCGATGCCGCCGTCCAGGCCGATGAAGATGCCGAAGTCGGTGATCGACTTGATCTGGCCGGACACCTTGTCGTTCTTCTTGTGGGTGGCGGCGAAGGTTTCCCACGGATTGGCGGCGACCTGCTTCATGCCCAGCGAGATGCGGCGACGCTCTTCGTCCACGTCCAGCACCATCACTTCGACTTCGTCGCCGACCTGCACGACCTTGGACGGGTTGACGTTCTTGTTGGTCCAGTCCATCTCGGACACGTGCACCAGGCCTTCCACGCCCGGCTCGATCTCGACGAACGCGCCGTAATCGGTGACGTTGGAGACCTTGCCGAACACGCGGCTGTTGGCCGGGTAACGACGCGCGATGTTGTCCCACGGATCCTCGCCCAACTGCTTCAGGCCGAGGCTGACGCGGTTACGCTCGCGATCGAACTTCAGCACCCGCACGTCCAGCTCGTCGCCGACGTTGACCACTTCGGACGGATGGCGCACGCGCTTCCAGGCCATGTCGGTGATGTGCAGCAGGCCGTCGATGCCGCCCAGGTCCACGAACGCGCCGTAGTCGGTCAGGTTCTTGACCACGCCCTTCAGGATCGCGCCTTCCTGCAGCTTGTCCATCAGCTGCTCGCGCTCTTCCGAGTGCTCGCTCTCGACCACGGCACGACGCGAGACCACCACGTTGTTGCGCTTGCGGTCCAGCTTGATCAGCTTGAACTCCAGTTCCTTGCCTTCCAGGTAGGCCGGGTCGCGCACCGGGCGCACATCCACCAGCGAACCGGGCAGGAACGCGCGGACATCCTTGATGTCCACGGTGAAACCACCCTTGACCTTGCCGCTGATGCGGCCGGTGATGGTCTCGTTCTTCTCCAACGCTTCTTCCAGCTCGTCCCACACCATGGCGCGCTTGGCCTTCTCGCGCGACAGCACGGTCTCGCCGAAGCCGTTCTCGAGCGAGTCGAGCGCGACCTTGACCAGGTCGCCTTCGGCGACGTCGATTTCGCCAGCGTCGTTACGGAACTGCTCGATCGGCACGATGCCTTCGGACTTCAGGCCGGCGTTGATCACCACCACGTCGCCGCGGACTTCCACGACGGTACCGGTGACGATGGCGCCGGGCTTCAGCTTGGCCAGATTGGCCTGGCTGGCTTCGAACAGTTCGGCAAAAGATTCGGTCATTTGAAATTACTCTAGTGGACACACGGACAGGGCGTTTTCTTCTGGAAAACAGCGACTGCCCACCTGTTAGTCGGCCCGAACAGCGGCCGGGTGTGGAATGGAAAAACCGCAGCGCGGGATTGCGCAGCGGAGCCTTTGACGCTATCGATGGAACATGGATGTTGCGGGTGTTGCGAGGGAACCGGCGGCATCCATGACGATGCCGCCCTGCTGCTGCCCTGCGTGCCGCTCAGACCGGCAGCAACTGCAGGACGCGGCCCACCACCTGGTCGATGTCCATGCCGGTGGTATCGAGGAGGACGGCATCGTCTGCCGGCCTCAGCGGGGCCACCGCGCGTTGGGCATCGCGTGCGTCGCGGGCCATGATCTCGCGCAGCAGGTCGTCGAATATAACCGAAACCCCTTTTTCCTTCAACTGCTTATGCCGGCGCTGGGCACGCTCCTCGGCGCTGGCGGTCAGGAACACCTTGTACGGGGCGTCGGGGAAAATCACCGTCCCCATGTCGCGACCGTCGGCGACCAGCCCGGGAGGGGTGCGGAAGGCCCGCTGGCGCTGCTTCAGCGCCGCGCGCACCTCGGGGATGGCGGCGATCGCCGAGGCCACCGCGCCGGTGGTCTCCAGGCGCAACTCGTCGGTGGCGTCGGCGCCGTTGATCCGGACCCGCAGGCCGCCGCCGGCGACCTCGTCGAAGTCCACCCGGGTATCGAAGGTGCAGCGCACCAGGGCGGCGGCATCGGAAATGTCCAGATTGGCCCAGCTGGCCGCGACCCCGACCGCCCGGTACAGCGCCCCCGAATCCAGGTAATGCCAGCCCAGGCGGGCGGCGACGATGCGGCTGACGGTGCCTTTGCCGGCCCCGGAAGGGCCATCGATGGTCAGGACGGGAGCGGGCTCGTTCATGCGGTTCCTCGGACGGGGGGCGGCGCATTGTAGCGCCGACGCCGGCCGGGCTGGCGCAAGCAGTTGAAACCATGAAGAAAACCAGGCTATAATCGCCGGCTTACTGATCCCGCGCCATGGTTTCGGCCGTGCCGCCCTCCTTCGAATCCACAAGTTTACGCCGAGGTGTGCCATGAAAGTCCTGTCCTCCCTGAAGTCGGCGAAGGCCCGTCACCGCGACTGCAAGGTGGTCCGCCGCCGCGGTAAGGTCTTCGTGATCTGCAAGTCCAACCCCCGTTTCAAGGCGCGTCAGCGCTGATCCGACCCGGCCTGCCCTGCCGCGCCGCGCGCAGCGATGGCCGGTCGTCGACGAAAGCCGCCTTCGGGCGGTTTTTTGTTATCGAAGTTTGCTGTAATCGGCGCTCGTCCTCTGGGGAGTACACGTGATGAAGCATCGTCTGTCCGTCCTGCCGCTGCTGGCCGTGTTGGGCCTGGCCGGCGGCGCCCACGCCGAGACCCTGCTGGTCGACCGGGTCAAGGAAGAGCCCGCCGCGGCGCTGCCGACCCGCGGCCTGAGCATGGCCCAGGTGCAGGCGCGCTACGGCGCACCGCAGCAGAAGCTGGAGCCGCGTGGCGGCCAGAAGCGGCAATGGCCGACCATCAACCGCTGGGTCTATCCGGCCTTCACCGTGTACTTCGAGAAACAGAAGGTGGTGGACGTGGTCGCCAACAAGGCCGACGCCAACGAGATCGGCCCGAAACCCGCGATCCGCTGACGCCGACCCTGCGCCCGGTCGCGCGTGCGCCTGGCCGAGCACCCCAGCACTGCCGCGTCGCGGTCGCCCAGCCGCGGCGCGGCGCAAAGCTCCCGCGCCCCGCCGGTGCGGGATACGAACGACACACACCCTGGCGCGATGCCGGGCACAACCTGAGTAGTGGTCGCAATGACTGATCGTCTTCGCCTTCCCGCGGAATGGGAGCCCCAGTCCGCCATCCTGATCGCCTGGCCGCATGCCGGCACCGACTGGGCCGAGCGCCTGGCCGAGGTCGAGGAAACCTACATCGCCCTGGTCGCGGCGATCGTGCGCTTCCAGCGGGTGCTGATCTGCGTGGCAGACGCCGACCTGCAGATCTACGCCGAGGCGCGACTGCGCTCGGCGCGGGTGGACATGCAGCGGGTGCGCTTCGTCGAGGCCGAGTACGACGACACCTGGCTGCGCGATTCCGGCCCGATCACCCTGGCGCGCGCCGGCGGCGGCTTCCAGTTGCTGGACTTCCGCTTCACCGGCTGGGGCGGCAAGTTCCAGGCCGGTCGTGACGACCAGTTGGTGAGCGTGCTGGCCGAGCAGGGCCTGTTCGCCGACAGCGACGTGCGCCGCATCGACTTCGCCCTGGAAGGCGGCGCCATCGACTGCGATGGCGCCGGCACCCTGCTGACCACCTGGCAGTGCCTGCACGAGCGCCATCCGCAGCGCAGCCGCGAATCGCTCAGCCACGACCTGGCCGACTGGCTGGCGCAGCAGCGCGTGCTGTGGCTGGACCACGGCTACCTGGAAGGCGACGACACCGACGCGCACATCGACACCCTCGCCCGCTTCGCTGGCCCCGACGCCATCGTCTACCAGGCCTGCGACGACGCCGGCGATTCGCACTACGCCGAGCTGCAGGCGATGGGCGCCGAACTGGCCGCGTTGCGTACCGCCGACGGCGCGCCCTATCGCCTGTTCCCGCTGCCGTGGGCGCAGCCGGTGATCGATCAGGGCCGGCGCCTGGCCGCGTCCTACGCCAACTTCCTGATCGTCAACGGCGCGGTGCTGATGCCGGCCTACGGCGACGCAGCCGATGCGCAGGCGCAGGCGGTGATGGCGCAGGCCTTCCCGCAGCACGAGATCGTGCCGATCCCCTGTCGCGCGCTGATCTGGCAGAACGGCAGCCTGCACTGCATCACCATGCAGCTGCCGGCCGGACTGCTGGCGGACTGAACCGCCGCGCCTGCGCCGCACGCCGGCGCAGCACCGAGCACCCGCGCCGCCGCCACGCGTGGCGCGGGATTCATCTCCCCGGAACCTGCCGCGCGGCCATCCGCGCTACCATGCCGGTTTACCGCGAACCTTGATTCCGCAATGAGCCGAAACACTCTTTCCGTCGCGCTGATCCAGGAGCGCAACCACGGCGACGCCGCGGCGAACCTGGCAGCGATCGAATCGCGTGTGGCCGAGGCCGCCGCGCAGGGCGCGCAGCTGGTGCTGCTGCAGGAACTGCACAACGGCGCGTACTTCTGCCAGCACGAATCGGTGGACGAATTCGACCTGGCCGAGCCGATTCCCGGCCCCAGCACCGAGCGCCTGGGCGCGCTGGCCAAGCGCCATGGCGTGGTCCTGGTCGGCTCGCTGTTCGAGCGCCGCGCCGCCGGGCTGTACCACAACACCGCGGTGGTGTTCGAAAAGGACGGCAGCCTGCTGGGCAAGTACCGCAAGATGCACATCCCCGACGATCCGGGTTTCTACGAGAAGTTCTACTTCACCCCGGGCGATCTGGGCTTCACCCCGATCCAGACCTCGATCGGCCGCCTCGGCGTACTGGTGTGCTGGGACCAGTGGTATCCGGAAGCGGCGCGGCTGATGGCCCTGGCCGGCGCCGAACTGCTGCTGTACCCGACTGCGATCGGCTGGGACCCCAGCGACGAACAGGCCGAGCAGGAACGCCAGCGCGATGCCTGGATCCTCAGCCATCGCGGCCATGCCGTGGCCAATGGCGTGCCGGTGCTGAGCTGCAACCGGGTCGGCCACGAGCCGTCGCCGCTGGGCGCGTCGGGCATCCAGTTCTGGGGCAACAGCCACGTGCTCGGGCCGCAGGGCGAGTTCATCGCCGAGGCCGGCGCCGAGCCGACCGTGCTGGTCTGCGACGTCGACCTGCAGCGCAGCGAGCACGTGCGGCGGATCTGGCCGTTCCTGCGCGACCGCCGCATCGATGCCTACGGCGACCTGCTGAAGCGCTACATCGACTGACCCGCAGCGCCGTGCCGGGTCTTTGCTAGTGCAGCGCCGTTGACTGCGGCGCGGCGCGACCCGGCCGCAGGCGCCCATGCCTGTCGCGGCCGATGCCCTCACACCCCCATGCCCGCTGAGCCCCGGCGCTGCCGAGGCGCCCTCCGATGAGTGATGGAATGAACGAACTTTCCCAGGCCGACGGCGACGATGCGCTGTTCGACGGCCAGCCGTACCGCATCGTCGAACGCGATGGCATCCGCTACACCCTGCTCGGCACCGCGCACGTGTCCCTGGCCAGCGTCGCCGCGGTGGAACGGGCGATCGGCAGCGGCCGTTTCGACGCGGTGGCGGTGGAACTGGATCCGCAGCGCCTGCAGGCGCTGACCGATCCGGACGCGCTGACCAAGCTGGACCTGGTGCAGGTGATCCGCAAGGGCCGCGTGGCCCTGTTCGCCGCCAACCTGGCGCTGGCCGCCTACCAGCGGCGCCTGGCCGAGCAACTGGGCATCGAGCCCGGCGCCGAACTCAAGCGCGCAGTCCTGCTGGCGCGCGAACGGCAGTTGCCGGTGTACCTGATCGATCGCGAAGTCGGCCTGACCTTCAAGCGCGCCTCCAGCCGGCTCGGCTTCTTCGGCAAGCTGAAGCTGGCCAGCGGCCTGCTCGGCGGCTTGTTCGCGTCCGACGAGGTCGGCGAGGCGGAGATCGAGAAGCTCAAGCAGGGCGACATGCTCGAAGCCAGCTTCGGCGATTTCGCCAGCGAGAGCCCGGCGCTGTACGACACCATCATCGCCGAGCGCGACCGTTACATGGCCACGCGCCTGCGCGAGGAACAGGCGCAACAGCGCGCGCTGCCGCTGGCCGGCAATGCCGAACCGCTGGATGGCGCCCCCGGAGCCGGCGTGCGCGACGTGCTGGCGGTGGTCGGCGCGGGCCACCTGGCCGGCCTGGCGCGGCACCTGCAGGGCGACCAGGACGACCCAGCGACGCTGCGCAAGGCGCTGGAAGAGGTGCAGAGCAAGAAGAAGGTGCCGTGGATCACCCTGACCCTGACCGCGCTGGTGCTGGGCGGCGTGGCCTGGGGCTACTGGCACGGCGGCTTCGCCCTGGGCACCGACCTGCTGCTGCAGTGGGTGCTGTTCACCGGCGGCCTGGCCGGGCTGGGCTGCATCCTGGCCGGCGGGCATCCGCTGAGCGTGATCGCCGGCGCCATCGCCGCGCCGCTGAAGCCGTTCCGCCCGGGCGTGCCGGCCGGGGCGTTCAGCGCCCTCGTCGAAGTGCACATGCGCAAGCCGGCCTATGGCGATTTCCTGGCGCTGCGCGACGATGCGCAGAACCTGCGCGGCTGGTACCGCAACCGCGTCTCGCGGGTGGTGCTGACCTTCCTGCTGACCAACCTGGGCAGCATGCTCGGCGTGTGGCTGGCCGGCTTCCGCATCTTCGGCAAGCTGGCGGGTTGAGTACCCGCCGCGCGGCGGCGGCAACTGTCACCGCGCGGGTTCGCCTTTGTGGGAGGGGCTTCAGCCCCGACGCCTCGGCGGTACGGCGTCGGGGCTGAAGCCCCTCCCACATGTCGTTTGGAGCAGCGACAGAGCCTCCGGATCAGGACACCATCTGCGCGGCCATGCCGCGACGCCCACGCGCGCGCCGCACCAGGTTGGCCACGCCGTTGCTCAGATCGTCCAGGATCGCGTAGATGGTCGGCAGGAACAGCAGGCTGACCACGGTCGAGAACGCCAGGCCGCCGGCGATGGCGCGCGCCATCGGGTAGTAGGCCGGGCCGTCGCCGAACATCTGCGTGGTGGTCAGCGAGATCGGCACCATCGCCAGGATCGCCGTGCCCATGGTCATCATGATCGGCCGCAGGCGCTCGCGCGAGCCTTCGATCAGCGCCTCGGTGCGGCCCAGGCCGCGCCGGCGCAGATTGTTGATGTGCTCGATCATCACGATGCCGTTGTTCACCACCACGCCCATCAGCACCAGGATGCCGATGAAGGCCATGATCCCGAAGCTGGTGCCGGTGATCCAGAACAGCCAGAACACGCCGAACACCGAGAACAGCACACCGCTCATGATCGCCACCGGGAACAGCAGCGATTCGAACATCGCGGCCATGACCACGTAGATCATCACCAGCGCGATCAGCAGGTTGAACAGCATTTGCTTGCTGGCCTGGTCGTCGTCCTGGCCGTCCGCGCCGTCGAAGCTGTAGCGGTAGCCGACCGGGAAGCTGACTGCGTTGAGGGTGTCCTCGATCGCCTGCTTGGCTTCCGGCGCGGTGACCTTGGCGCCGAGGTTGGCGGTGATGGTCAGCGTGGTCTGCCGGTTGGTACGGGCGATCTGGGTCGCGGCCGCGCGCGGCTGCGTCTCGACCAGGCTCAGCAACGGCACGCTGCGCCCGTCCTGGGTGCGCACGTTGAAACTGTCCAGGTCTTCCGGCGAGGTCTGCTCGGCACCGGCGAAGCGCACCCACACCGGCACCTCGTTGTCGCCATGGCGGAACTCGCGCAGCGACGCGCCGCGCAGCGCCAAGCCGACGAAGCTGGCGACCTGCTCGGCGCTGAAGCCGAACGCGGCGGCGCGCTCGCGGTCCACCCGCACCGCCAGTTCGGCGCTGCGATCGCCGCTGTCCACGCGCACATCGCGCAGCTCCTTGCGCCGCGCCAGCAGCGGCACCACGTCGTCGGCGAGCGCGCGCAGCGCCTCGGTGGAATCGCCGACCAATTGCACCTGCACGGTCTGCCCGCCGCCGTTGCCGCCATCGCCGCCGTTGCTGTTGCCGACGTGGAAATCCACCCGCGCCGAGCGCGGCAGTTCCTTGCGGATGCGTTCCATCAGCGCAGACAGGTCGCGGACCTGCTTCAGATCGACGGTCAGCGTGGTGCTGCTGCCCTCCTCCTCGCTAAACCAGGAATACACCTGGGTCACGTGGTACTGCGCGCGGCGCGCGTCGATGAAGCGTTCCAGCCGGGTCACTTCCTCGGCCATCTGCTCGCGCGTGTAGGCGCCCTTCCACTGGTAGCCGATGAAGACCTGCTCGCCGCCGTCGCCGCCGAACATGTCCTTCTTGGTCTGCAGCATCGGGATCACGCTCAGCGCGCTGATCAGCACGATCGCGCACACGCTCCAGCCGCGATGCGCCAGCGACCAGGCCAGCACCCGCGCGTAGCGGCGCTGCAGGCGCGGGATCAGCCCGTGCGGGGAATGCAGCAGTGCCGGGGTGCGCATGCGCGCCGACAGCATCGGGATCAGGCTCACCGCCACCAGCCACGACGCCAGCAACGACACCGAGATGGTGATGGCGATCTGCGACATGAAGATGCTGATGTTGTTGGTCTCGCCGAACAGGTTCGGCAAGAACACGATGCAGTGGCACAGGGTGCCGGCCGACAGCGCGATGGCGACATTGCGGGTGCCGAGGATGGAGGCGCGCTGCGGCTGGTCGGGCATGCGCTCGCGCTCCTGGTAGATGCTCTCCACCACCACCACCGCGTTGTCCACCAGCATGCCCACCGCCAGCAGCAGGCCCATCATGGTCAGGATGTTGAGGGTGACCCCGGCGAAGTACATGAAGCCCAGGGTGATGGCGAAGCAGATCGGGATCGCCAGGGTCACCATCAGCGTCGACGGCCAGTGCCGCAGGAAGAAGAACAACACCGTCACCGACAGCAGCAGGCCCACCGCGCCGGCTTCGGCCAGTTCCGCCAGCGAGGAGGTCACCGCCTTGCCCTGGTTGTCGATGACCTTGATCTGCACGTCGCTCAGCGCCGGCTGCTTGCGGATCTGCTCGACCTCGGCCAGCACCGCGCGCGAGACCTCGACCAGATTCGCGCTGCGCTCCTTGAACACGTCCAGGCCCACCGCCGGGCGCCCGTCCAGGCGCCGGCCGTAGCTCATCCGGGTCGGCTTCAGCCGCACCTCGGCGATGTCGCCCAGGCGCAGGCCCTTGGCGTCGATGACCAGGTCGCGCAGCTCCTGCAGGTCGCGCAGCTCGCCGACCGGCTGCACCCGCAGGCGCTGGCCGTTGTCGTCGATCTGCCCGGCCGACAGCGAGAAGTTGAGCTTGCCCAGGCGCTCGCTGAGCTGGTTGAGGCTGAGGTTGTGCGCGCTGAGCCGGTCCGGGGCGATGGCGATCTCGACCTCGTTCGGTGGCGCGCCCGACACCGACACCTTGGCCACCCCGGGAATGCGCTCCAGGCGACGCTTGAACTCGCGATCGAGCATGTCGTACGCGCCGGTCAGGTCGGCCGCGCCGGCCAGACGTACCTTCAGCACCGGCTGGTCGCTGCTGGACCACTTGAACACGTTGTAGCGCCGCAGATCGGCCGGCAAGTCGGCGCGGATCGCGTCGATACGCTCGCGCGCATCGGAGGCGGCGATGGCGATGTCGCGGTCCCAGTCGGAGAACTCGATGAAGATGTTGGCGCCGTCGGCGGTGGCGGTCGAGCGCATGCGCTTGATCCCGGTCATCGTCGCCAGCGCTTCCTCGGTCGGCCGCACCAGGTTGCGCTCGACCTCGTCCGGAGTGGAGCCGGTGTACGGCAGCTGCACGAACAGGAACGGCGCGGAGATGTCCGGCAAGGCCTCCAACGGCAAGCGAAAGGCAGCGATCAGCCCGACCACCACCAACGACACGAAGCACATGATGGTGGTGACCGGACGGCGGATGCTGAACTCGGCGACGCTCATGCCGGCGCGCCCTCGCCGTCCTGCAGGCGCTGCTCGCCGTTTTCACGTTGCCGCGCACGGCGTCCGCGTTCGGCGTAGTACGCGTCGGCGCGGCGGTCCAGGCGGTCGTAGACCACCGGGATCACCAGCAGGGTCAGCAACGTGGACACCAGCAGCCCGCCGATCACGGTGATCGCCATCGGCGCGCGCACCTCGGCGCCCTCGCCACTGGCGATCGCCAGCGGCAGGAAGCCGAACAGCGTGCACAGCGTGGTCATCACGATCGGCCGCAACCGCGAGCGTGCGCCTTCGATCAGCGCCGCGCGCTTGGCCACGCCCTCCTCGCGCAACTGGTTGACCTTGTCGATCAGGATGATCGCGTTCTTGGTGACCAGGCCCACCAGCAGGATCAGGCCGATGAACACCACCACCGACACCGGCTTGCCGGTCAGCAGCAGCGCCAGCACCGCGCCGACCAGCGCCAGGGGGATGGTGAACAGGATGACGAACGGGTGCAGCAGCGACTCGAACTGCGAGGCCATCACCAGGTACACCAGGAACACCGCCAGGCCGAACGCGAACAGCAGCGAGCGCGCCGACTGCGCCAGTTCCTCACCCTGCCCGCCGATGTGCATGCCGACGCCGGCGCCGAGCGGATCGCGCGCCACCATCTCGCCGACCTCGCGCACCGCCGTGCCCAGGTCGATGTCGCGCAGATTGGCCGAGACGATCGCCACACGGATCTGGTCGGCGCGGTGGATCTCGCTGGGGCCGGTGGTGGCGACCACGTCGGCGACCGCGTCCAGGGTCACCGGCCGGCTGCTGCCCGGATTGACGATCAGCCGGCGGATGCTGTCGACGCTGGCGCGGTCGCTCTGCTGCGCGCGCACCAGCACGTCGATCTTGCGGTCGCGGAAGCTGTAGCGGGTGGCGACGTCGCCGCGCACCTTCTTCACCACCACGTCGGCGATCTGCCGCGTGGTCAGTCCCAACGCGCCGGCACGCTCCTGGTCGAAGCGGATCTGGATCTCCGGGAAGCCCTCCTCCACCGTGGATTTGACGTCGGCGAAGTGGCCGTTGCCGCGCAGCAGCGCCGCCAGCTTCTGCCCGGCGTGCTGGATGGTCTGCAGGTCCTGGCCGCGCAGTTCGATCTCCAACGGCGCGGAGAAACTGAACAGCTCCGGCCGGCTGAAACCGACCTGCACGCCCGGATGGTTGCGCATCGTCGCGCGCATGCGCTCGCTCTGCTGCGCCTCGAACTGCGCGCTGCCGCCGCCGGCCATGGCGATGGTAAGCTTGCCGATGTTCTCGCCGCTCTCGGTGGGGTTGGCGTCGAGCCGGGTGCCGCTGCCGCTGACGCCGTACAGCGCCTGCACGCCCGCGTCCTTGCCGTGCACCTCCTGCAGTTCACGCACCAGCGCATCGGTCTGCCGCAGCGGCGTGCCGGCCGGCAGCTTCACCGTCATCTCGAAGCGGTCCTGCGCCAGCTGCGGGATCAGGTCGGCGCCCAGCAGCGGCGCCACCGCCAGGGTCGCGGCGAAGGCAAGCGCCGCCAGTCCCAGCACCCAGCCCGGACGCGACAGCGCACC
>NZ_AQOJ01000724.1:0-1998 GCF_000364685.1 Xanthomonas sp. SHU 166 | reverse complement strand
CGCCACGCCGTCGCCGCTGGCCCTGCTGCCGGCCGAGGACGCGCTGGGCCTGGACCAGCAACCCAACCTGCCCGGCACCGTCGACGGCCACCCGAACTGGCGCCGGCGCCTGCCCGCGCCCGATGCCGCAGCGACCGCGGCCACCCTCGCCACGCGCCTGGATGCCTTCGCCCAGACCCGCCAATCCACCGCCACCGCCGCGCAAGGAGCCGACGCATGCGCATGATTCCCCTGCGGGCCACCGCCCGCCTGCAGCTGCATGCCGGTTTCACCCTGCTCGATGCCGCCGCACAGGTGCCGTATTACGCCGGGCTGGGCATCAGCCACCTGTATCTGTCGCCGATCGGCACCGCCGTCCCCGGCTCCACCCACGGCTACGACGTCACCGACCCGCGCCAGGTCAATCCCGAACTCGGCGGCGAGCCGGCGCTGCTGCACCTGTCCGAGCGCGCGCGCAGCCACGGCATGGGCCTGATCCTGGACATCGTGCCCAACCACATGGCCACCCACCCGAGCAATCCGTGGTGGTGGGACGTGCTCACCCATGGCCGGCGCAGCCGCCATGCCGGCTGGTTCGACATCGACTGGCGCGCGCCCGGGCGCGAGGGCAAGCTGTGGTTGCCGGTGCTGGACCGCCCCTATGCGCAGGCGCTGAGCGAAGGCGCGCTGCAGCTGCAGGTGGCCGAGGACGGCAGCGTGGTCCTGCTGCACCACGACCAGCGCTTCCCGATCCGCCTGGACGGCGCCATCGCCCAGGAACCGGCCAGCGCGCGCCCGGCCTGGGCCGCCCGGCTCAACGACGCCGCGCGGCTGGGCGACGACGCCCTGCACCGGCTGATCGAACGCCAGTGCTATCGCCTGGCCTGGTGGCGGGTCGGCAACGACATGCTCAACTACCGCCGCTTTTTCGACATCACTTCGCTGGCGGCGTTGCGGGTGGAGCAGAACGACGTGTTCGCCGCGGTCCACGAGCTGCCGCTGCGGCTGGTCGCCGAGGGCCATCTGGATGGCGTGCGGGTCGACCATGTCGACGGCCTGGCCGACCCCACCGGCTACGTGCAGCGGCTGCGCACGCAACTGGACCGCGCCGGCCGCCGCCGCGGCATCGCCCCGGGCGGCATCGCCCTGTATCTGGAAAAGATCCTGGCGCCGCACGAGCAGTTGCGCAGCGACTGGCCCTGCGACGGCACCACCGGCTACGACTTCATGGACCAGGTCGCCGCGGTGCTGCACGACCCGGCCGGCGCCGAACCGCTGACCGCGCTGTGGCGGCGCTGGAGCGGGCGCAGCGGCGACTTCGGCCAGGAGCAGCGCGCCGCGCGCGACGAGATCCTGCAGGGTTCGCTGCAGGCCGAGTTCGTGCGCACCGTGCAGGCGCTGGGCGCCGCCGCGCACCTGGATCCGCTGACCCGCGAGTTCAGCCCGCAGATGCTGGCGCGCGGGCTGATGGCCTTGCTGCGGCACTTCGAGGTGTACCGCACCTATGCCGGGCCCGATGGCCTGGACGACGACGACGCTGCGCGCCTGGCCGAGGCCGCGCAGCGTGCGCGTGCCGGCGCCGAGCCGCGGGTGTGCGCGGCGATCGATGCGATCGAGCGCTGGAGCCGCGACGGCCGCGGCACCGGCAAGGCGCAGGTGGCGCTGCGGCGGATCGTGCGCCGGCGCCTGGAACAACTGTCGGCACCGCTCAACGCCAAGTCGGTGGAGGACACCTCCTTCTACCGCCACGGCGTGCTGCTCTCGCGCAACGAAGTCGGCAGCGAGCCGGACGTGTTCGCGGTGACGCCGGAGGCGTTCCACGCGGCCAACGCCGTGCGCGCGCAGCGCTATCCGCGCGCGCTGCTGGCCACCGCCACCCACGACCACAAGCGCGGCGAAGACGTGCGCATGCGCCTGGCCGCGCTCAGCGCGCAGGCGCCGTGGTGGGAGGCGCAGGTGGGGCGGTTCCAGGCGCTGTCGGCGGACCTGCTGCCGGCCGGCAGCGCCGCGCCGCTGCCC
>NZ_AQOJ01000723.1:0-4375 GCF_000364685.1 Xanthomonas sp. SHU 166 | reverse complement strand
CGGCGGCGACCGCCTTGGCCGCCGGTGCTGGCGGCGCGTCGGTCCGATGCTCGGCTTCGCGCGCGATCAGCGCTGCCCAGTCGGCGTCCAGCGCCGCCCAGTCCTGCGCGTGCGTCGGCGCCGGGCGCGCATCCTCGCGGCATTGCAGGTCCACCTGCCGGTGCAGCAGATCGCGTACCTGGCGGTAGAACGCCGAATCGTAGGCGCCACGGAACATCATCGCCAGGTCGTCGCTGTCCTGCCAATGGGTCTTGCGCCCGAGCTGGTCCTTGACCTGCTGGTAGAACACGGTGCCGGGCAGCGGGTAGGACACGCTGACGCCGATGTCGTCCGGGCGCGCCTGCGCCACCAGCCGGCGCGTGGCGAGGATGTCGTCGAGTTGCTCGTCCAGGTAGCCCAGCTGCAGGAAGAAGCCGACGCGGATGCCCTGCGCGCCCAGCCGCTGGCGCGCGGCGATCACGCCGTCCACATCGGTGCCCTTGGTCATCTTGTCGAGGATGCGCTGGCTGCCGCTCTCCGCGCCGATCCAGGCCTCGCGGCAGCCGGCCCGCGCCAGGGCGGCGGTCATGCGCTCGCTGCACAGGTCGGCACGGGTCTGGATGGTGAAGGGCACCGCGCCGTCGGCGGCGGCCAGCGCATCGGCGAAGTCCTCCACCCAGTCCACGTGGAAGCCGAAGATGTCGTCGGCCATCCACACATGGTCGGGCGCGAAGCTGCGCTTGAGCTGGGTCATCTCCGCGGCCACGTCCTGCGCCTCGCGGCGCTTGTAGTGATTGCCCCAGATCGGCTTGGCGCACCAGTTGCAGCGGAACGGGCAGCCGCGCGAGGCGGCCATGTTCAGGCTGAAATGGCCGTGTCGCTGCTGCCAGAACGCGCGGTAGCGCGGGATATCCAGCAGGTCCCAGGCCGCCGTCACCGACAGCCGCGGATCCGGCGGCCGCGCGCCGATCTGCGCGCGCTTGAGTTGCGGCAGCACCGCGCTGGCCACCTCGGCGAGGCCGGCCACCCAGCGCGCCGGGTCGATGTCCGGTTCCGCCTGCAGCCGCGCCACCAGGTCCAGCAAGGCCGCGATGCCTTCGCCGATCAGCACCGCGTCGGCACCGGCCGCGAGGAACGCCTCCGGATGGTCAGAGGCGTCGGAGCCGGCGACGATCACCCGGCTGCCGCCGGCGCGCGCCTCGGCGATCATTCGGCACGCGGCCTCGCGCATCCGGCTCAGGCACATCTTGGTGAGGAAGTTGAAGTTGTCCTCGTAGAACACCACCAGGTCCGGCCGCTGCGTGCGGACGGCGTAGTCGTAGTCCTCCACGCCCTCGGCCAGCATCGCGTCGAACAGCGTCACCTGGTGTCCGTGCTGACGCAGCAGTGCCGCCACCTGCAGCGTGGCCAGCGGCGGGTACGGCTTGCCGCGTTCCCATTGCTTGGGGTCGTAGCGCAGGAAGTAGGAGTGGCTGACCTGGATCTTGAGCATCGGCGAAAGGTCTCGTTCGGCGCCGCGGGGGAGGGGCGCATGCAGCGATGGCCGCGCACAGGTGGCCGTGGCGGTAGGTGCCGGGGCTGCGCCGTTTGGTTGCGCGAAACACCGGCATGACCACGCGCAACCTTTGGTCGCGGCAGGCGCACCCACGCTGCATCCACCCAAGCGACTCTTCTCCGATGCAGCGATCGACCGTGCGTGTCCTGGACGTGGCAACAAGCGACCACGCCACGCCAGTCGTCGCTGCGGGCGGTGCCTGCGATCCGTTCCACACCCAGCTGCGGCGCCCCCACACCCTCAGCAAGCAGCTGCTCGGTGGACGCTTCCACTTCGAGAGCAACAGTCCGGCGCTGCTGGCCTTGGTGGAAGCGGCTTTCGGCGCGGTGCCGGCGCATCGCCTGCCGGAGAGCGCCGTGTTCCGCATCGAACTGACCCTGGTGGACCGCGGCGACGCGCCCTACGCGCTGGCAATGGAGCCGCCGCCGGTGCAGACCCATTCCGGCGCGGGCGTCCTGAGTGGCGTGATCGATGCGCACAACTACGTCGTGCTGGTGCCCGAGCAGCGCAGGGCGCTGGTGGTGGTGTCCGAAGACATGCTCGCGCACGCCTACCACGTGCGTTACGAACTGATCGAGTTCGCCGTGTTCGTGCTTGCCGCGCACGGCATGCGCCTGGTACCGCTGCACGGCGCTTGCGTCGGCCGCGACGGCCGCGGCGTGCTGCTGCTCGGCGGCAGCGGCGCCGGCAAGTCGACCCTGGCGCTGCACAGCCTGCTGCGCGGGCTGGAGTTCCTTGCCGAGGACGCGCTGTTCGTCGCCCCGCACTATCTGCTCGCCACCGGCATCGGCAACTTCCTGCATCTGCGGCCGGAACTGTTGCACCTGCTCGATCCGCAGACCCGCGCCTGGATCGCCGCGGCGCCGATGATCCGCCGCCGCAGCGGCGCGCTGAAGCACGAGGTGGACATCCGCCAGGGCGAGGGGCGCCTGGCACAGGCACCGTTGCGGCTGGCCGCGGCCGTGTTCGTCTCGGCCACCATGGCCGCCGATCCGCAGCAGCTGCTGCAGGCGATGCCCGACGCGGACGTGGCGGCACGCCTGGCCGCGGACCAACCCTACGCCGCGGGCCAGCCGCACTGGCCGTTGTTCGCGCGCCAGTTGCAGCGGCTGGGCGTGTACGAACTGCAGCGCGGCACGCATCCGGAGGCCTCGGTCGATGCGCTGCAGACACTGTTGGCCTGATCCCGTACCCGACCTGACGGCGCCTGCGACGCGCATCGCCGGCGCAAGGGAGTGGGGATGGCGCACCACGTCGATGGTCCGCCCCAAGGACACCCACCGATGAGCACACGTCCGGAACCGTCATCGCACTTGCTGCGCGCCTTCGTCGCCGTGCTCGGCCGCGGCGAACGCCTGCGCATTGCCGGGTACGTGCTGCTGTCGCTGCTCGGCGCGCTGGCCGGCGCGCTGGCGGCGGTCGCGCTGGTGCCGCTGGTGCAACCCGGCCATGTGCTGACCCTGGCCGGCCACGCCTTGCCGTTGCCGACCGGCTTCCTCGCGCAGACCCTGCTGTTCGTTGCCGCCAGCAGTGGCTTCGCCCTGCTGCGTTGGTGGGGCACACGACTGGCCGCGGACCTGGCCAGCCGCCACGCGCTGGACCTGCGCCGGCAGGTACATGCGCGGCTGCTGCAGGCGCCGCTGCCGGCCCTGGCCGATGCCAGCTCGGCGGAAATCGCCAACCTGCTCACCTACAACGTCGAGATCGTGGTGCAGGGCTTCAGCGCGCTGCTGCAACTGCTGGTGGCGGCGATCACTGCGGCGGTGAGCCTGGCCGCGGCGTTCCTGGTCTCGCCCATGCTGGTGCTGGCGCTGCCGCCGCTGCTGGCGCTGGGCCTGCTCGCCTTCCGCATCGCCGGCCACGAACAGGCCCGGGTCAGCCGCCAGTACGTCGCCGACATGACCCGGCTGTTCTGGCTCAGCGAGGATTTCCCGCGGCGCCTGCGCCACGTGCGCTCGTTCGCACGGGAGGCGCGCGAGCAGGAAGCCTACGAGGCGATCGCCGGTCGGCTCGCCTATGGCTACGCGCGCCAGCAGGCGCTGGTCGCCTCCGGCCGCCTGTTGCTGGAACTGGCGGCGGTGGCGGCCATCGCCGCGATCATGCTGCTGGCCGGGGTGTGGCACGGCATCGACCGCGGCGCGCTGATCACCGTCGGCCTGCTGCTGGGACGGCTGCTGCCGTACCTGGTCTCGACCCGGCAGAGCGTGCAGCAACTGCGCTCGGCCGCGCCTGCGCTGGAATTGTGGCAGCGCTACGTCGCGCTCAGCGCGCTGCCAACGCCACCTGGCACCGTGGCGGCACAGCCCAGTGCGGCGACAGCAGCGACGGCGCCGATCCAGATCGAACGCATCGGCCTGGCGCCGCCGCTGGCCGCGGTGGCCTTGACCGGTCTGGTTCTCGCGCCAGGCACACTGACCCTGATCAGCGGCCCATCCGGCGTCGGCAAGAGCAGCCTGATGGACGCGCTGGCCGGCATGGTCGCGCCACCGCAGTTCGCCGCGCACTGCGACGGCCGTGCGCTCGACTTCGCCGGCTATCGCGCCGCGCTGCAGCCCTTGGCCTATGTCGCCCAGGGCGTGCGGCCCTGGCAGCACAGCGTGCGGCAGTGCCTGGCCTGGGCGGCGCCAGCCGCGAGCGAGGCGGCGATGTGGGAAGCGCTGCGCGACGTCGGCCTGGCCGCGCGTCTGCAGGGCGGCGCCGGCCTGGACACCGCCGCACACGGCGCCGGCGCGCGCCTGTCCGGCGGCGAACTGCAGCGGTTGCTGCTCGCCCAGGTGCTGCTGCGGCAACCGCGCGTCGCCTTGCTCGACGAAGCCACCAGCGCGCTCGACGCCGCCGCCG
>NZ_AQOJ01000722.1:0-3064 GCF_000364685.1 Xanthomonas sp. SHU 166 | reverse complement strand
CGGCGGCGGCTGCCGCAGACCGCCCTGGTCGCGGTCTCGCACCGCCTCGGCCTGACCGCCATCGCCGACCAGTGCGTGATGGTGCAACGCGGGACCGTGTCGCCGCTGTTGTTGGCTGATCGGGCTTCCTGAGCCGACAGCATTCCCTCAGCGTCGCACTCATCAGCAGGGGCCGAACTCCGCTCAGCCCGCTGCAGCCTACTGCTTCGTATGCGTCAGGCAGTCCGATATTTGGGACCAGCAGAAAAACAAAACCCCGCAAGCGGGGTCTTGTTCCTATGTCGTGCCATCTGGACAGACATGACTAAATTGGGGCACTCCCCCTACGGGATATCGCACTTCATCTTTCCATCCACGTAGTACGGCTTGGGGACGTCCGGATTCTGGCTGGTCTTCTCGAACACCACCTCGAACGAGTTGGGGTCCGGCTTGCCCTTGCGTTCGGTGCAGGCGTCCTGCAACTTCTTCTTGACCGCGGCGATGCCGGCGTCGCGGTTGGCACCGTCGGCACTGTTGGTGAGATTGGCGACCTCGGCGAAGGCCGGCGAAGCAAGGCCCAGCAAGCTTCCTGCGAACACGAGTGCGTGCAGCGTCTTCATGGCGTCTCCTTGTTTTGATGTCCGTACGCGGTGGGAGGCGTGCGTTGCGGCGCATGCGGCAATGCCCGGCGCCGCGGCCGCCCTCCAGCGCGGAGCTAGGATAGGGAGTGCTGGTTAAGGCTTCGTAGGGATCGGCGCGCAAGACCGTCGCAGCAACATTCGACAGGTCAACGCAGCGCATTGACGCGGCGCTGGATCTTCGGGCCGAGCGCATGCTTTGACACGCGCCGGCTCGCCCATGGACGCACAGGCTGCGCAGGACGACTCAGCGACTACTCGGTCCGCGGCGCCTCGTAGTTCTGCCCAGGCTGCAGCGTGGTGACGTAGGGGCTGTTCCAATCGCGGTCGAAGATGCGCGTCAGCGTCTCGGCCGGCCCCTTGCCCTTGACGAACACCGAGGCGTCCACCGCGGTATTGAAGTAGCTCCATTCCCAGTTGCCGGTGCCGATTACGCTGCTGCGGTCGTCGGCCACCGCGTACTTGGCGTGCTCGACCCGCGCATACGGGATGAAGCCCTGCGGCGCCGGTGGCAGGCGGCTGAACTTCACCGCGATGTTCGGCAGTGCGGCCAGGCTTTTCAGATAGGCCTGCATCGGTTCGCGCAGCGCCCAGTCGGCGACGATGATGTGCACCTGCACGCCGCGCGCGGCGGCGTCGCGGATGGCGCTGTCGACCGGCGCCCACCAGCCCTTGGGCCCGAAGCTGCGGATCGCCGACAGCGTCATCACCTGGATGCGCAGCGCATGCTGGCTGGCGCGGATCATCTCGACCAGGGCCGGCTCCTCGGCGCTGACCCACGCCGGCTGCAGCGCCGGCGGGCTGAACGCGGGGAAGGCGACCAGCGGCGCGTCGCTGCCGGCATCCAGCAGCACCGGATCGGTGGCGGTGACCGGAACGAAGTCCGGCGGCTGCACACCGCGCGCCTGCGCCTTGGCCAGATTGCCGTCGTCGGCCAGGCGCCAGCTGTAGTCGAAGCTCGCGGCGAAGGTCTTGGCGAAGCGCGCGTCATCGATGCGCGCGCCGATCTCATGGATCTGCTCCAGCGCCCGCCAATCCCAGTTCTGGCTGCCGACGAACACGCTGGCGTCGTCGACGATCATGTACTTGGCGTGCAGCACGCCGCCGGTCAGCGTATCGACCGGCAGCACCCGCACGGTGATGCCCGGCACCTTGCCCAGCCAGGCGACGCTGTCCGGGTTCTTGGCCAGGAAGGTGTGGTCGACCAGCAGGTGCACCGCCACCCCGGCGCGGGCGCGGGCGGCCAGTGCGTCCAGTACCGGCGTCAGGCCGGTGCCGGACTTCTCGGAGATGTAGAACGCGGCGATGTCGATGCGCTGCCTGGCCCCGTTGATCATCGCCAGCCAGGTCTGCTGGGTGCGCGGCACGCCGGGTTCGCCGTAGACGCTGGCCTCGGGCACGCTCTCGACGATCTGGAACTGCGAGGGCTGCGGCCGGGCCTCGGCGCCGGTGGCTGCCGACAGCAGCAGGCAGGCCATGGCGGCGGACAGGAAGCGGCGTGCGGGATGCACGCTGGCGATGGAAGCGAGAGGCACGTTGGGTGTCCTTGCGGGAGCGTGGGAAGTGGATGCCGGGCGGCGATGCGCGTGCATGCTACCGGCAGCTGTCGTAGCTTGGCAGCCTGCTTTGCAGCGCATGTGTCAGTGAGATGGTCACGGCTGAGTTGGCGGTCCCGTCCAGGGGCGTCAGCGCTTCAAGGCAGAGCGCGCCACCAATGCGCACGCAGGCCGCGGCCGACCTTCATCGCTTGACCACTCACGGTCCTGATTGGATCAGGACGTCGCCATGCCGCGCCGTGCGGCGTTCGCAGAAGGAATGCATCGCCGTCCAACGGCACCGGCGATCGCGTCGTGCCGCGCGGGAGGGTTCAGGCGCGACCTTCGGCGAATGCGGCCTGCGCCTGCGCAAACCACTGCAGCACCTGCTGGCGATGCGGCTCGCCCCAGCAGCGCACGAACTGCTGGGTGTGGTGGTCGGTGAGGTCGTTGAGCGCGGCGATGCGTTGCGCGACGTAGGCAGGCTCCAGTCGCAGGCCGCAGTCGACCTCGATGCAGTGGCGCCAGGCGGTGTAGCTGTCGGGAATGATGGATGAAGACATGAAGATCCCTGGAGTTCGGCGCCCGTCGCGGCACAGGGCCACCGTGCGAGGCGCGTCGGTGGTGGCCGGATGCGAACCGCGGCTGACTGACGGCAACGGCAGGCTTGCGCCCGCGCTCGATAGTTCACTAATGTTATAGTGTAACTCAACCGATGCGCTGCATATGCGACCTGGCATTCCCCTGATCCTGTTGCTCCTCTCCGCCAGCTCGCCAGCCACCGCTGCGATCCGCCACCACGGCCCGCACGTGCACGGCCAGGCCAACCTGGAGGTCGCCGTCGACGGCACCGCCGTGGACGTGCAGCTCAGCGCGCCCGGCATCGGCATCCTCGATTTCGAACACCCGACG
>NZ_AQOJ01000721.1:0-17273 GCF_000364685.1 Xanthomonas sp. SHU 166 | reverse complement strand
GGAGCGCCAGCGGCTGGAGGCCGCGGTCGCCACCCTGCGCGGTGCGGGCTGGTTGCAGTTCCCGGTCGCGGCGGCCTGTTCGCTGCGCAGCGCGCAGGTCACCACCGAGGGCTACGACGTGGCGATGGCCGATCCGGACGAGCCCGGCCACAGCCATGCCGAGTTCCACGCCCGGTACGCGTTCGACTGCACGCAGCCGGCGCGCCTGGATCACCTGCAGGTGCTGTTGCCGCAACGTTTCCCCGGGCTGCACACGGTGCTGGTCGATGTCGCCACTGCTGCGGGCCAGGGCCGCACCGAGGTGGTGCCCGGGCAGACCCGGGTGAAGCTGCCGGAATGAGCCAGCACCACGTCGTCGAACTGACCGAGGTGCGCTTCGGCTATCCCGGCGCCGCCGCACCGGTGCTGGACATCGCATCGTTTGCGCTGCCGCGTGGGCAGCAACTGTTGCTGCGTGGCGCCAGCGGATCAGGCAAGAGCACCTTGCTGGCGTTGATCGCCGGCGTGCTGCAGCCCACGGCCGGCTGCGTGCGCGTGGCCGGGCAGGACCTGGCGGCCTTGCGCAAGGCCGCACGCGACCGCTTCCGCGCCGACCACTGCGGCGTGGTGTTTCAGCAGTTCAACCTGCTGCCGTTCCTGAGCACCCGCGACAATATCGCGCTGGGCCTGCAGTTCTCGGCGCGCCGCGGTCGATTGGCGGCGGGCACGCAGGCGCTGGACACCGAGATCGAGCGGCTGATGGCCGCGCTGGGCCTGGACGTGGCGGCACTGTGGTCGCGACCGGCCGCGCGCCTCAGCGTCGGCCAGCAGCAACGCGTGGCCGCCGCGCGCGCATTGATCGCGCGGCCGCCGCTGCTGCTTGCCGACGAACCCACCTCCGCGCTCGACCCGGTCGCGGCGCAGGCCTTCCTGCAGTTGCTGTTCGCCGAGTGTCGGCAGGGCGGCACCAGTTCGATCGTGGTCAGCCACGATCCGTCGATCGCGCCGCTGTTCGACGCCCAGGCCGACCTGGCCACGCTCAACCGCGCCGGCGCCGGAGGTGCACGATGAGCCTGTTGAAGCTGGCCCTGGCCAGCCTGCGCAGCCGGCGCCTGGGCGTGGCCTTGACCGTACTGGTGATCACCCTGAGCGTGACCCTGCTGCTGGGCGTGGAGCGGATCCGCACGCAGGCGCACGAAGGTTTTGCCAGCACCGTGTCCGGCACCGACCTGATCGTCGGCGCGCGCTCGGGCCCGGTGAACCTGTTGCTGTACTCGGTGTTCCACATCGGCGACGCCACCAACAACGTCTCGTGGAAGAGCTACCAGGACCTGACCGCGATGCCCGAAGTGAAGTGGGCGGTGCCGCTGTCGCTGGGCGATTCCTACCGCGGCTACCGGGTCGTCGGCACCAGCACCGGCTTCTTCGAGCACTACCACTACGGCGCCAAGCATCCCCTGGCGTTCGCGCAGGGCAGGGCGTTCGACGATCTCTACGATGCGGTGATCGGTGCCGATGTCGCCGCCGCGCTCGGCCGCCACCTCGGCGACGAGATCGTGCTGACCCATGGCACCGGCCGGATCAGTCTGGCCACCCATGCCGACAAGCCGTTCCGGATCGTCGGCATCCTGCGCCGCACCGGCACGCCGGTGGATTCCAGCGTGCTTGTGTCGCTGCAGGCGATCGAGGCGATCCATATCGACTGGCATTCCGGCGTGCGGCTTCCGGGCCACCACGTCAGCGCCGCGCAGGCGCGGGCGATGGACCTGACTCCGGACACCATCACCGCCTTCATGCTCGGCCTGAAGACCCGCATCGCCACCTTCTCGGTCCAGCGGCGGATCAACGAGTACCCGGAGGAAGCGATGCTGGCGATCATGCCCGGCGTCACCCTGCAACAGTTGTGGGGCACGCTGGGCACGGCCGAAGGCGCCTTGCGCATGATCGCCTCGCTGGTGGTGCTGCTCGGCCTGGTGTCGATGGTCGCGCTGCTGGTGGCCACGCTGCAGGAGCGCCGGCGCGAGATGGCGATCCTGCGCGCGGTCGGCGCACGGCCGCGCGACATCGCCTGGCTGCTGCTGTTCGAGGCCGGCCTGGTCACCGTGGTGTCGTGCACACTGGCGCTGCTGGCGGTGACCGCGGCCAGCTGGCTGGCGCGCGGCTGGGTGCTCGATCATTTCGGCCTGGCGATCAACCGTGTCGCGCCCAGTGCGGCGGAGTGGGGTTGGCTCGGCTGCGTGCTGCTGGCCGGCGTGCTCGCCGGCATCGTGCCGGCCCTGCTCGCCTATCGCCGCACCCTGGCCGATGGCCTGTCGCCGGAGCTGTGAGCATGACCCGCTGGATCCTTCCCTTGCTGGCGCTCGCACTGCTGTGCGGCTGCGGCCGCCAGCAACAAGCCCCAATCCCGGAAAAAGCGCAGGCGACAGCGGCGGCGCAGCCAGCACCGACCAAGGAAGCGGCGATCAACCCGCCACTGGGCGAGCCCGATGCCGACGGCTATCGCGAGCTGGACTGGAGCGCGATGCTGCCGCCGGCCGAGCTGAAGGCGCTGGAAAACAGCGACGAAGCACCGGTCAACCACACCGGCAAGCGTGCGATGCCGCAGACCGGCACCTACAACACCGTGGCCGCCGTGCTGGCGCGCAAGGTGCGCCTGCCGGGCTACGTGGTGCCGCTGGACAGCGACGACGCCGGCCGCGTGCGCGAGTTCCTGTTCGTGCCGTACTACGGCGCCTGCATCCACGTGCCGCCCCCGCCACCGAACCAGATCGTGCATGTACGCCTGGACAGCCCGATCGACCCGCCCGACATGTACAGCCCGTTCTACCTGACCGGTCAATTGCGCGCGGAAACCCTCCACGGCGAACTCGCCGGCACCGCCTACACGATGGAGCAGGCGCACCTGCATCCCTATGAAAAAGGCTGATCGCCATTTCCTGCTGACTGGAGTGCTGTGCCTGCTGGCGGGCTGCCACGGTGATGGCGGGAAGCCGCCGGACGCCACGCCGACACCATCACCGGCAGCAAAGCACACAACCGCAGCAGCCGACGCTGTCCCGGACACCGTCGAAAGCTGGGAACAACTGGCGCCGGCCAACGACATCTACCAGCGCCCGCCGCCGCGGATCGCCACCGCGTGGCGGGGCGACGCCGCGGTGCTGGATCAGCCGGCGCCGGTCGACGATGGCCCCTCGGTGGTCAACGGCATGCCGATCGACCATTCCGGCACCCAGCGCGCCGCGCAGTTCGGTTCATCGCAAGTGGTGAAGGGCCTGGAAGGCAAACGCTTCGCGCTGGACGGCTACGTGGTTCCGCTGGAAAGCGACGACCAGGGCAAGGTCAGCGAACTGCTGTTCGTGCCGTTCTATGGCGCCTGCATCCACGTACCACCGCCGCCACCGAACCAGATCCTGCACGTGGTGCTGCGCACCCCGATCGACGTGCCGGAGTTGTGGGACCCGTTCCACCTGCAGGGGCGGCTGCATCTGGCCGACTTCAAGGCGGATATCGCCAATGCCACCTACGAGGCGGAAGACGCCACGCTCACCCCGGTGCAGGGCTGAGGGCGCGGTCCGATGCGCCTGAAGTCGCCGATGCGTTTGGCGATCGCGATCGCCGCCTGTGGGGTCGTCGTTGCCGGCGGCGTGCTGTTGGCATTGCGCACGCACGGGGATGTGGCACCGACACCGCGTGCTGCTGCGACCACCGCGATCCACCCGCCAACTGTGCCCGCATTTCATGTCGCGCCATTGTCCGAAGATGCAGCCGACAAGCGCATCACCACACTGCTGCACAGCGATCCCGCATTCGCGCGCGACGCCACATTCCTGATCGTGGCCAGCGTCCGCGAACGCTGCGCACCGGCCCATTCTGGCGAACTGGCCAAGATGGCCAACCGCGCCCGCCTGCCGATACTGGTCGCAACATCCGAGGTGACGACGCGCGAACCCGACCTGGACCATCCGATCTACCAGGCGATCCAGCGCACCGCCGCCGCTGCGCCCTGCGGCCGCGCGCTCGACCTGACGGCGAACGGCCTGCCGCTGCAACTGGACCCGGAACGCTACGCGGCGGCGTTCCCCGACAGCTACTACCAACCCACGCTGGACACCGTGCCGCACGAGTATGCCGGCCAACCGCTGGGCGCCCGCGCGGCGCAGGAATGCCAGTCGATCGCCTACGCGGTGCTGCCGCTGGGCCGGGATGGCTGGCAGTGCAGAGCGCTGTGGTCCGGCATGCGCCCGCGGATCGTCAAAGCCTGCGAACAAGCCCGTAGCGAAGGCGGGCAGGGGGCAGGTGAGGCGATTCCGCCGGAGGTCGCGAAACGGCTGACGCCGGTGGTGGCTGGCTTGCTGGAGAAGTTGCCGGAGTCCTGTCGCTGAGTGCGTGTGCCCTTGCACTTGAGAAGCTAACAAGTGCGAACGGCAGGAGTTGGCCAAGACAGAGGTTCGCGGAGTAGCTGATTAGGGCGGTTTCCAGGCCACGTTGTTGCGTTGTGCCTTACGTTGACGTGCCCCCGAACACCTGCAATCGCACTTGGATGAACTCCAGCAATGCTCGAACCCGCGCAGTGACCGAATGACGGTGACTGTAGGCGCCAAGCAATTGCAGCGGGGCAGGGCTTAGATCCAGTTGAACTTCCTGCAACCGGCCCGCGGCAAGATCGTCCTGGCATGGGTAAGCAGCAACGATTGCGAAGCCAAGGCCCTGACGTGCGCCCGCCACCGCAAGTTCCCCGCTGTTGACGCGATAGCGGCTACGCACGGGCACCTTCACGATCTCACCCGCAGGATCGAGAAACTGCCAGGGCTGACCCTTCAGTGCGCTCACGGTGGTGATGCACGGCAGGGACTTGAGTTCGCGCACATGGCGTGGCATTCCGGTCTGGGCCAGTAGCGTGGGGGACGCGACCACGATGCTGGGCAAGGTCGCCAGTTCGCGGGTGATGAACGCACTGTCATCCTGACGCCCGCGGTGGAAGACAATGGAGAGGTCCATGTCTTCCCGCAGCACTTCCAGGCCGGTAAGGCGTGTGTCGCATTCCAGCTCGATGCCCGGATGGAGGCTGCAGAATTCGGCGAGGATAGGCGCGAGCAACCTGGGCGCTTCATTGGGCATGCACATCCTGAGAGGCCCCTTTAATTCGCCTTGTACTGCGCCGAGCTCCTCCTCCGTGGAGAGCAAAGCGTCGAGGAGCGGCTTGGCGCGCGCATAAACCAGCCTCCCGGCTTCCGTCATGCGCAGATGGCGCGTGCTGCGTTCCAGCAAGCGCACGCCCAGCCTGCGCTCCAGTGCCGCGACATGACGGCTGACGTTGGACGACGGCAAGGCCAGCACGCGCCCAGCCCCGGAAAAGCTCTGCGCGTCGACGACGGCCACATAGACGCGGACTGCATTCAGATCGAGGTTGGTGCGCACCATTATCCCAAATAGGATATGAAACCCCGCCATTTTCGCATGCTAGTTAGCGGAATTGGTGAGGTCCAAGATGCACTCCCGTCCAACGGCGGCCCTTCAACGGCACGCCTGGACCAATTGAATCGGGATGCATCGGCATGGAGATCGGAATACTGGGTGGCGGCATTGCAGGCTTGAGCGTGGCCCTCGCGTTGCACAAGCAGGGGCACACCCTCCGCGTCTATGAACGTCGGAGCGGGCCGGCCACCATGGGCGCTGGCGTGACGCTTTGGCCGAACGCGGGCTTTGTGCTTCAAGAGCTCGGGTTGTTGGAGGATGTCGGGGCAGTGGGCGGTCGGCCAGTGTCGGTACACCGCAAAGACGCAGCGGGTAACGCGCTGGGAGGCCTGGACATCACACTGCTGGACCAACTCATGGGCTACCCGACCCATACGATCCTGCGCCGCGACTTGCAGGCGGTACTGCTGGACCACGTGGCACGCGCTGGTATCCAGGTGGAGTTCGGGCATCGGGCGATAGCGATTGATCTGGATGCCGGCGGCAAGGCCGTGGCACGGTTCGAGAACGGGAAGAGCATCCATCCGGATCTGCTCATTGGGGCGGATGGCCGCATGGGCTCGGTGGCGCGCAAGTTCGTCGCCGGGGACAACACGCCCATCTACCAGGGGTTCGTGAACTGGATCGGCGTTGCACAGGGCAATGGCCCGTTGCTGAGCGACATGGCGATTCACGATTACTGGGGGTCTGGCGACCGTTTCGGTTGCGTACCGATTCGGACGGATCTGGTGTACTGGGCCGCCGCGCAGGCGCGGCCATTGCCCGAGGCGACGCCAGCAGCGGAGATGCGCAAGGAAGTGATGGATCTTTTTGCAGGATGGCCGGAGCCGGTCGCCCGCCTCATCGAAGCCACGCCGGCGCAATCCATCCAACTGATCGCCGTGCATGACGTCGAGCCGCTGCACACTTGGAGCCGAGCAAATGTGCTGCTCGTCGGCGATGCGGCGCACGCGCCACTGCCGACCTCGGGCCAGGGCGCCTGTCAGGCCCTGGAAGACGCCTGGCATCTGGCGCGGTGCCTCGAAGCGGCCGACGGTGCGCTGGATCGAGCATTAGCGCGTTTTGCCGCGGTCCGCGGACCAAAGACCACCAAGCTGGCAGAGCAGGGCAGGATGTTCGCGCGCGGCCTGTTCGCCCAAGACCCCGACACCTGCCGTCTTCGCAATGCGCGCGCCAGGGCGTCCGATCCAGTGCGTGATGCCCAGGCCATGGCGGCTGGATGGTCGCAGGGGTTGCCGATGGCGGACTGCATAGACATGGCGCCGGCTAGCGGTGTTGGCAGTCTGTGTCGCCTATAAAAGGTACTCCTGATCCAAGCGTCGCGTGGCATCTCCGCTGCAGGATGCATCTCCACTGGATCTGGGGATCCATTTCACTGGGTAGCCACGTCATGCTGATCAAAGACCTTCCACTGCGCTCCCCATGCTGTGGCTACAAGACGCTTTCCGAGCGAGCAGCATTTGAGATTTGCGCCGTTTGTTTCTGGGAGGATGATGGCCAAGATGACGATGATGCTGATGAGGTACTAGGTGAACCGAATGGCAACCTCAGCCTCACACAAGCCCGAGCCAACCATCAGCAAGTTGGCGCTCCCCGTAGACAAGATGTCGCATATGTACGTCCGCCCTTAGATGGAGAGATGTAAAGTGGGGCTAGCAAACCCGCCTTCTAGGTTCGGCTTATGCCGACATGCTGAGCGGCCGGGAAGCGATTAGAGGGCGTTATCGGGGGTAGGGCAGCAGCTGGCCGCGGCATCAGGCGGCAGGCACACTCAACGGCTTGACGGAGTACAGACGCTACATGGAAATCACAGAGACGCCCACGCCTGAGCAAATCCAGGTCCTTCAAGGCAGGCTAAGCCGCGACCGCGGAGCGCCCATCGCGGACGTATATGATGATCTGGTCGAAGTGCAACTGATGGCCGTCGAGGCTGGCGTGCCCGTCGGAATCGCTTCGATCAGACAGTACGGCACAGAGGCTGAGCTGTACAAGCTGTACGTCGTGCCGGAGTACCGACGCCGCCGCGTCGGCGAAGCCCTGTTCCAGGGAACTTTGCATTGGATGCAACAACATGGCCTGTTGGTGCTAAACATCGAAATGATTGGTGAAAGCTATCGCTTCTGGAAGACGGTGACCCAAGGCCTGCAGGTCACACCGCTCGGCCAAGAAAAGTTTTTTATTACCCTGTAAGAAGGAAGCCAAAATCTGGTGCCGTCATCCTCGACGAGTGCCGATCCCCATGGCCGATAATGAGCAAGCCGTTGCCGACATCTTCAATGACTACATGCGCGAGCGCTGTCAGGCACAAGGTCAATCCTTTCAGGCGTTTGGTTTGGGCGGACAGGACCGGGACGCTGCCGACTACCTGATCGCTGGTGCGCACGGTTTCGCCCTTATCGAATTCAAGCATTCGGAGTCAGCGATCACGAGCGAAGGCAAGAAGCCGCGCCGCAAGAACCTTTGCCTTTTGCTGCAGCAAGATGATTCGATGCGGACGCTCCATGACCCATGCCACGTCATCGCCTGGGAAGACAGGGGGACAGGTGATATTCGCTGTGCTCCATACCGGACCCAGGTGTGCAATCAGCATGTGTTCGCAGAGTGCGCAGGGCTCCGGTGGAAGCGACCGCTCAAGCACAAGCAGCTCGACGCCACGCAGTACTGCAACGAGTTTTTGTTCCCTCCGCCGCATCGTTACGCGACCAAAAAGGAGTTCGAGCGGTATTTGCGGTGGCTCATGAAGGATGCGAGCGGCTCTGAGAACGAGACCGTGCAACTTATGGCCCGGGCGCCAGTGGGGTGCGCGACCGTTCGCTTTGAGTCGGTAGATGCGGCGTATCGATAGATGCAGGATCGCTTGGGCTTTAGCAGCGGGATGCGGCCGGCGTGATGGTGGCCGAAGTCGGCGCCGATTAGCTTCTGCGTGCCTACGTGCATTTGATGGATTAGTCCGTTTTCAAGGTCGGGCAGAGGTCGGCGGATGGCGCCGATGATTCGGGGTTCGGTGGCGATGCTGAGCGGCCTCAAGCCATCCCTGTCAGCAACCGCGCTCATCTTGGCTGGCGGCATGACCCGCGAGCGTGCCGAGCAGCGATCGGTGCCAGCATCGTCGACCTGGCTGCGCTTGGCACTACCTTCATCAGCATCCGGATCTGGTCGCACGCATGCAACACAACTGGCCGCTGGCGCCTACAGAACGCGGTGCGGTCTAGGGCGGCGGTGCCAAGGGGACATCGACCATCCTAAGTATGCGCCTGCCTGATAGATAGGCTTGAACGCGTTAATGGTGTCGCCAGCGGAAACGCTGGCGACGATCGACTAACGTCCGCTTCGTACGAAAGCGGACTTTGGCACACAGGCTGGGGCAGGGAGGCGCTATCCGATCTCTGTGATCAGGGATGTTTAACGCAGGTAGCGCTGATGTCCGCTTCTCGCCAGGAGCGGACGTTCAACGCCAGAATTAAGCCGCGCCTCGAAGCGGCGTCGGCTTGAACGCATTGCTAGGGCGCACCCGCCAGCCCCAGAAACGTCTCCATCCACGTTTTCTCGGCGGCGCTCGGGTTGTACGCATAAGCGACTTGCTCGGCAGAGGGCGCCGAAACTTCTTCCCAATACCGTGGTGTTGCAACCGTATTCAAGAACGCCAGCTCACATGTCACGTAGCACATCCACACTGCGCTAGTTATGAACTGCATGCTTAGATCCAAAGGCTCACAGCCTTTTTCGTACGCACGTATCGGAGTGAATTGTTTGTGCAAAGTTCCAATGTGAGTGAACTCTTTGCTTAGTAGACCGTACATTCTGCCGAATGGCGGAAACACCTTCTTGGCACTGGCAATCGCTCGTGTGGACTCGAACGCATGCTCTCTATGCGCCTTTAAGTCGTCTTGGAACTGGATCAGATGAAGCACAACCGCCAAAGACTCTATAGATGAGCGGATGACCGGGCCCGGTTGTAGGACGAAGCCGCCCCGCAGGAGGTACGCCGCAGCGGCGATGGAGTTCAGAGCGTTCGATAGAAGCTCGGCACACGCAACTCTCAGATCATCCTCCTCTTGCGAAGCTTTGATCATCCCCGAGGTGAGCAGTCCGAAGCAGTGGGCAAACTGCTTGCTAATTGCTCGCATGTTGTCGTGATGCAGGGCATCAAACGACGCGGCGATCATCTCGGCATCCCGAGTAATTTGATTGATTAGCACGGTATTTCGAATTTCCAGAAGCCGGCTATTCACCGGATCGAATATAACGGCACACGTGTCGGGATGGTGAGAAGTCATTTGTATGCCCTAACACCTTGAATTAAGCCGCGCCGCAAAGCGGCGTCGGCTTGAATGAATTGTTAGAAGCCATTACGGAGTCCACTCCCATGTGCCGCTACCGGCTCCGTCAAAGTATGTGATGCAAATATAATCGTCTGGGTTAGGCTTTGTATTTTGGGAAACCAGGTTATCCAAAAGCTGTTCGGAGAACTGACTGGCATCAGCCCCTTGGGGTGTAGGTGAATTTACAAGCTTAATCTTCCAGACGGAGCCACCCGAGTCAATTCTTGTTGCTGTTGCGCCATGGCTAGCGAGAAAAAGCGCGCCATCCCCCCTCAATCCCTCCATGTAGCGCTCTAGCGCTTGCCAAGGGTTTTGCGAGCGGTAACCGGATTGACCGGCTGTTGCCGATCCTGAGAGTCCCCAGTTCGCGATGATAAGTGCATCCAGGTTATTTTTGGTCTTTGGCATGGAAACTCCTGTCGTCTGACTACCTAATAGACGGACCTGTGGGTCCGGTTATGCAACTTACCCACAATGCACCGTATGGCGGGTCTTCCCATTTTTCCAGCTCGATCTTAGGGTGGCGGGATCCGGCTAAGAAGCCAGCGTATAGCCGGACCGAGCAGAGGGCTCAGTCACCACCGCAAGGCGGTTCTGGTAGAACTGCAGATGTGCGTTTTGGTCGATAGCGGACTCTAGCATTCTTGGTCGCGTTGTCTGGCGCTGGCATGTCTGTTTTCGGCCAGAAGCGGTCATCGGTTGATGCCTAGCCTTTTGGGCATCTGTGACGAACGAACCCATCTCCGGGAAGGTTGACTGAGGTCAGCTCCTCGCCGTCTTAGGAGAGCTTGAAGCGTTCCGTGGCTATCCCCGTCTCGCCCTCTCCGGAGAGATGAAGAATCAGGGCTATCTCGTAACGCCCCTCTGACACAACCGCCCTGACCGGACCATCACTCTCCCAATAGGTCATGTGATCCTTTCCGATGGATGGCGCGAAGGCCGTTGTTGGCGATGATGGGGAAGGTGCGCCCGCGAACTGGGAAGGGTGGGATGTTTCCGCAGATTGCGGCCTGAAATGGCCTGGATGAGGGCAACTATGTGCATGCATTTGCCAGTCAATCAGCCGCACCCGATCACGCCGATTGGGTCGGCGGCTTGTTCAGAGCTTCCTTAGGGGCTTCCTGTGGCCTCTGCTCAATCATTGCGTCAGCCGCGTTGTGCGTGATCGTCGGGCAGGGTTGCGCGTCGTTTCTTTCTTGCTGCAGTGCGCTTCGGTTCGCCAACGCTCCAAAGCCTGCGCCAATGAATGCTAGGCCCAGTGCAAACGCTGTTACTTGCCACCCTGTCTTGCCCATGGTCTCTCCGCACTGTTGTTGCCGGCATTTTGGGTGCAGGGGCTTGCCCCTGCGTAGACGCCTTATCCTGCCATCTGTCCGAAGTGGCGTTCTCGCCAGGTCGCAAGGTCCACCACAACGACCTTCACCATTGACTGCTGACGCGCTTTCCTGGCCTGGTTCCGATTGCGTGCTGCGTCGCGTAAGTCAGTGGCGTCTGCGCGCCAAAGCAGGCCGCGCAGCCTGCGTTCGGGTATCCGTTCGCCGGTTGGCGCTACCAGGTCCCGGCCAGCAAGTCGCCATCCCGCCCATGGTCCGTGCAGGTCGACGTGGTTGTCGATGACGTGCCGTGCGTGTGCCTGCGCGCAATGGTTCGGGCAGGGTTGGCCAGGCTGCCAGCACGGCGGCCGGCGATCGATGTCGTAGGTGTCGTTCACGCTGCGATTTCCTTGTCGCTAGGGGATCGAGGCGGCAAGCAAGAGGTAAGCCATAGCCAGATCCATCGCAGCCGCGCCAGCATCAGGCGCATACGCAATTTCGCATAATGTATCTTATGTAAAATTCCTGCAGTAGAAGCAGCCCCCAGACACCATCACACCCACCGACCTCACCGCACCGTCACCAACCCCTGCGCCCCCGCCCACTGCTGGATGTCGTCACGGCGGATCGCCGCGGCCATCAGGCCGGGGAATGCGTCCGGGGTGCAGGCGAACGACGGCATGCCCAGCGCCGCCAGCTTGGCGGCCAGGGCGCGGTCGTAGGACGGTGTGCCTTCGTCGCTGAGGGCCAGCAGCACGATGAACTGCACGCCGGATTCGACCAGTTCGCGGGCGCGCGCCAGCAGCCGCTCCTCGACGCCGCCTTCGTACAGGTCGGAGATCAGCACCAGGATGGCGTTGTGCGGTTCGCGGATGATGCTCTGGCAATAGCTCACCGCGCGGTGGATGTCGGTGCCGCCGCCCAGTTGCACGCCGAACAGCAGGTCCACCGGGTCGTCCAGTTGCTCGCTCATGTCGACCACTTCGGTGTCGAACACCACCAGGCGCGTGGACACCGCCGGCAGCGAGGCCATCACCGCGCCGAAGATGCTGGAATACACCACCGAAGCGGCCATGGAGCCGCTCTGGTCGATGCACAGCAACACTTCGCGTTGCGGCTTCCTGGCCTTGCGGCCGTACCCGACCAGGTCCTGCGGCACCACGGTGCGCAGGTCGGGTTGCCAGTGCCGCAGGTTGCTGCGGATGGTGCGGTGCCAGTCGATCTCGGCCAGCCGCGGGCGGCGGTTGCGGCGCGCGCGGTCCAGAGCGCCGGTCACCGCCGAGCGCATCGGTTCCTCGAGCTGGCGCAGCAGGCTCTCCACCACCTGGCGCACGACCATGCGCGCGGTGTCCTTGGTCTGCGCCGGAATCACCTGGCTCAGGCCGATCAGGTTGGCGACCAGGTGCACGTCGGGCTGCACCTGCTCGAGCATTTCCTTTTCCAGCAGCATCTGGGTCAGATCCAGGCGCTGCAGGGCGTCGCGCTGCATCACCTGCACCACCGACGAGGGGAAGTAGCGGCGGATGTCGCCCAGCCAGCGGGCCACATTGGGCGAGGAGGCCCCTCGCCCGCCACGGCGCCCCAGGCCGCCTGGGCCGTCGGGCTCGTACAGCGCGGCCAGCGCCTGGTCGATGCCCTGCAGCGGCTTGGGCAAGGCGCCGCAACTGGATTCGGCCTCCTGCCCCAGGATCAGGCGCCAGCGCTGCGCGCGCGAGGTGGGCGTGTCGGGTGTGGATGGCGTGTCGGTCATGCGGGCAATCCCAGCAGTTCGCGCAGCATCGGCACCGCGCGCTCGGCGCGGGCCAGGTTCCAATCGGGGACGACAGTGGCCTCGGTTTTCTCCACCGGCGCCTGGCGCACGCGCGTTCCCAGGTCGCGGCGGTCGGCGGGCTGGAAGGCGGCGAAGGTGCGCCGCACCAGCGGCAGCACGCGCACCAGTTGCGCCTCGTCCAGCGCCACGACCCAGGCGTCGATCATCTGCCACACGGCGTCGTCGTGCAGCAGCACGGTGGCGTTGCGGTTGAGGAAGCCGTCCAGCCATTGCGCGGCCTGCAGTGATTCGGCGCCCGGCGACAGGTGCTGCTGCAGTTGCAGGTGCACGATGGTGCTCTGCACCGCCTGGGTGTCGAACAGCAGCCGCAGGGCGACGCCCTGCAGCAACGCGTTGCACGCCGGCGACAGCGCCACGCGTTGCAACGCCTGTTGCCAGTTGGCGCTGCCGTCCGCATCGCCGCGCAGGCCGATGGCGCGATCGGCGTCCAGGACGATGCTGCGCGCCTGCTCGGCGCGGGCCTCATCGAGACTGGACAGCGCCAGGGTCAGGCCGATGACCGCGCGCGCCAGCATGCTGTCGAACAGGTGCGCGACCTGGCGGCCCTCGGTCTGGCGGACATTGCCGTAGCGGTACACGTTGGCCAGGGGCGGCAGCGCACCGAGCAGCGCCAGCGGCTCGGCATCGGTGGCAGCGCGGGCCTCGAGTTCGGCGGCGATCGCGCTGACCGCCTGCGGCAGGTCGGCCAGCAGCACCTGGTCCACCAACGCGGACAACGCTGGCAGCGCCTCGGCCTTGCGCGCCTGCGCGATGGCCATGCTGGACGCGGCATCGGCCAGGGTCTGCCCGTGGCGGCTGGCTTGCACCAGGTCCACCAGGAACTGCGGCTGCCAGGCCAGTTGCCAGATTTCGTGGAAGGTGCCGCGTGCGGACTGCCCGGTGCGCGCCAGCCGGCCCCATTCGATGCCGATCAGGCGCAGCCGATGCAGCAGATGGCTGCGCGCCAGATCGGTGTCCTTGCGCAGGTCCAGATCCAGGGTCTTTTCCAGCGCTTCGGGTTTCAGGCGCAGGCGCTTCTGCTGCGCCTCCAGGTCGCGCTGCAGCGGCACCGCCGGCACGCTGTCGGGTACCTGACCCAGGGCGTCGCCGACCATCAGGCGCTCGCGGATGAGCCGCATGGGCGCATCGTCGCCGTTGCAGATGACCGCGCGGCTGGCCTCGGCGATGTCGTCCAGGCCCGGGGCCGGATGACCACGCAAGGCAGCCAGGGTGTCGGCCAGGCGGGTCGCCTCGATCAGGTGCGCCGACGAGCAGTCGAGTCCGTGGTCGCGCAACAGGCGCCCCACCCGCGCATACCAGCCGACGGCGCGTTGGTCGTGGACGCCACTGCTGCGCCACAGGTGGTCGTACCAGCCCGGCGCTTCCACGCCGGCGCCGTAGCCGCTGTCCATGCTCAGGTGGCGATAGGTCCATGGCACCCAGGTGCTCTGCGTCTTGCGCTTGGGCATGGCCTTGAGCAGGCGGCTGTCCGCGGTGGCGCTGTTGGCGCGCAACGCCGCCGGCTGTAACGCAGGCACATGCCAGGCGCCACAAACCACCGCGACACGCGCGAACGCCTTGCTGGCGCTGCGCAGCGCGCTGCGCATGTGGGCTTCGCGCACGGCCTCGTGTTCGCCGCGCAGGCCGGGAGGCTCCGGCGTGTGTTCGCGCACGGCGGCCATGGCCTCGGCGATGGCATCGAACAGCCCCTGCCCGTCGCCCCGCTCTTCCACCATGTGGTTCCACCAGGCCTCGCCGTCGGCATGGCCGGCGGCGCGCGCCAGCCAATCCAGCGGATCGGACGGGCGCACCTCGGCGCGCTCGTCCTCGGGTGCGTCGGCGTCGTCCTGCGCCGGTGGCGGCGTGTCCGCCGGCTCCGGCATTTGGTCTGCATGCGCAGCCACGCGCTTGGCACGCGCTTGCGCCTGCCATTCCAGGGTCAAGGCCGGCGGCACGTCCATGAAGCGTACCGCCACGCCGTTGCGCAGCGCCCAGTGCATGGCCTGCCATTCCGGGGAGTACGCGGCATACGGATGGAACACGGCCAACTGCGGGTCGTCGACGCAATAGGACAGCAGGGCCACCGGCGGCTGCATGCCCTCCTCCAGCACGTGCGGCAGCAATGCTTCGGTACCTGCCGGTCCTTCGATCAGCACACAGTCCGGCTGCAGGGCAGTCAACGCGGCCACCAGGCTGCGCGCGCAGCCGGGGCCGTGGTGGCGAATGCCGAACAGGGAGATGGCTTCGCTCATCGAGGCCGGCTCGCTCAGGCCTGCTCGCGGAACGCGCGGTACAGGTCCTTCCAGTCCTCGCGCTCCTTCACCACGGTTTCCAGGTATTCCTTCCACACCAGCGCGTCCTGCACCGGATCCTTGACGATGGCGCCGATCATGCCGGCGGCCATGTCGCCCGGACGCAGCACGCCGTCGCCGAAATGGCCGGCCAGGGCCATGCCGTTGTTGATCACGGAAATGGCCTCGGCGGTGGAGAGCGTGGCGGTCGGGCTCTTCAGCTTGGCCTTGCCGTCTTCGGTGACGCCATTGCGCAACTCGCGGAAGATGCGCACCACCCGCGCCACTTCCTGCAGCGCCGGCGGCTCGGCCGGCAGGTCCAGCGCCGCGCCCATTTCGGCCACGCGCTTGCGCACGATCGCCACTTCGTCCTCCTCGCTGGACGGCACCGGCAGGATCACGGTGTTGAAGCGGCGCTTCAGCGCGCTGGACAGTTCGTTGACGCCCTTGTCGCGGTTGTTGGCGGTGGCGATCACGCTGAAGCCGCGCACCGCCTGCACTTCGCTGCCCAGCTCCGGGATCGGCAGGGTCTTTTCCGACAGCACGGTGATCAGCGCGTCCTGCACGTCGGCCGGAATGCGGGTGAGCTCCTCGATGCGGGCGATCTTGCCCAGCCGCATGGCCTGCATCAGCGGACTCGGCACCAGCGCCTTCTCGCTGGGCCCGTTGGCCAGCAGCTGCGCATAGTTCCAGCCGTAGCGGATCTGCTCTTCGCTGGTGCCGGCGGTGCCCTGTACCAGCAGCGTGGAATCGCCGCTGATCGCCGCGGTCATGTGTTCGGACACCCAGGACTTGGCGGTGCCCGGTACGCCGAACAGCAGCAGGGCGCGATCGGTGGCGATGGTCGCCACGGCCACTTCCATCAGGCGGCGGTCGCCGATGTACTTGGGGCTGACCACGAAGCCGTTCTCCAGCGTGCCGCCGAGCAGGTAGGTCACCACCGCCCAGGGCGACAGCTGCCAGTTGGCAGGCCGCTGGCGGTTGTCCTGGCGGCGCAGTTCCTCCAGTTCCTCGGCGTATTGATGTTCGGCGTGCTGGCGCAGGACGGCAGTGCTCATGAGGTCTCCAGTGAAAGGCGTGAGGATCAGGATGCGGCGTGCAGGCTCTGGCGCAGGACCAGGAGCTGGCGGGCCTGCTGCACGCAATCGAGCAAGGCGGCGCTGGCGTCCGCGGGCGGATCGGCCACCTGCACCTGCGGCAACGCGGACGGATGCAGGACGGCGAGCAGTTCTAGCAGCGTGTCGCGCAGCAGATAGTCGTGGCGCAGCATCGGAGTGCCGAACAGCGAGCCCAGGTCTGTCGCCAGCGACTGCGAATAGGCGGCGCTCAAGTGCTGGCCGTGGGCGGTGCCGGCCAGCACCTCGCCGAGCAGCGCCTGCCGCTGCAGTTGCGCGGTACTCGGCGGCCAGTAGCGTTCGCGCCGCTCCGGCGGCAGCAGGGCCAGCAGCTCGCTCGGGCTGCGCTGCCGTTGCTCCACGTCGAGCAGGGCTTCCACCCAGGCCGGCTCGCTGGCGTCCACCTGCTCCAGCCAGGCACGCAGCAGGGCGGCGTCCCACTCCGTGGTGCGGGACCAGGCCAGCACCTCTTGCGGGGTCTTCTCCAGCGTGCGGCACCACCAGGCGAGCGGCAACTGCCGCGCCAGTTGATAGAGCCACCAGGCGCGCTCACCGAGCGCGTCGCTGCCGGGCCGCTTGCTGTCGATGGCCGCCTCGTCCCACCCGGCATCGGCCGCCCTCGGCGCCTCCAGGGCCCAGCTCACCCGGCGCAACAGGCCGGTGCGCTGCTGTTGCAATACCGCCGACATCTGCGCCTGCAGGTACTGCGCATGCGCGGTGGACGGCAACCGCGCCAGCATCGGCCCGGCCAACTGGCGGACCTCGCGGCTGCGGTCCTTCAGCAGTTGCTGCAGGAACGGCGCATCGGCCTCGCACAACTGCGGCCGCAACGCATCGACGCAGGCGACGCGTTCACGTGCGGACAGTTCCTTCTGCGCGTCCTGCAGGCGCTGGCGCGCGCCGTCGGGGTCGGACGCGCGCAACTGCCGCAAGGCCAACAGGCGCGCATCGAACGTGCCCTCCTCCCA
>NZ_AQOJ01000720.1:0-312 GCF_000364685.1 Xanthomonas sp. SHU 166 | reverse complement strand
CGCCCCCGCCGCTACCGCATCGGCGGCGTAGGTCCACTCCGTATTGCGCGCCGCGAGCCAGCTGCCCCGCGCCCCCAGCACCGGGCGCAATGCGCCCCGCAGCGCGCTCAGGCGCGCGCCTGCGTCCAATGCCTGCGGCAGTACCTCGACCGGCAGATGCTGGCCGCGTGCGGCCAGTTGCAGGCAGGCTTCGTGGCGAAGGCGTTTCAGCCACGCTGCGGGCTGCGCGCTGGCGAACAGCGCCCGCAACAGCGGCACCCAGGCATGGTCTGCGGGCAGCGCTTGCGGATCGGGCGGCGCGGGCGGCGGTAG
>NZ_AQOJ01000719.1:0-6831 GCF_000364685.1 Xanthomonas sp. SHU 166 | reverse complement strand
AGTGGCGCGCCGAGACGCAGCGCCGCACGCCGGCAGGCGGCCAACGCGCCCACCTGTTGGCTGTAGCCCAGTGCGGCATCGTCCTGCGTGGCGATGGCGGCGAGCACCTCGCCGAGTGCGCCATCGAGGGCAATCCGTTGCGGGCGATCGATGCCCAGCAGCGCCGGTTTCAACCAGGCCTCGTTCATGCCGCGCTCCTTTCCCAACGCTCGCCCTGTGCATTCCACGCGCTGAGCGGCCACAGCGTGTCGCCGTCCCACTCGCCCATCAGGCAGACAGGATGACCGCCGGCGAACGCGAGCAGCGCCCAACCCTGCATCGCGGGCAGCTGCAACGGCAGGCTGCCTTCGCTGTGCTGCGCCCGGACGCTGCGGCCATCGTGCGCGATCTGCGCCTCCTGCAGACGCATCGGCACCTGCGGCAGCCATGGGTTGAGCGCATGCGCACGGGCGGCGGCGTCCAGGGTGTCGGTGCGCGGCAGCGCGGCGCCGGCCTCCACGCCGGCATCGAGTTCGCCCGGCACGGCGCGCAACGGCACCGTACCCGGATGGAAATGCAGGCAGCCGGCATGCACATGACCGTTGCGCCAATGCTGCTCCCATCCGCGCCCGCCGTGGCTGTACTCCTGCAGCAGCGCGGGGCGGCCACTGTCCAGGCCCTGCAGCCACACCCGGCGTTCCAGCAGATTGCCCGGCTGCTCGATCAGGTGCTGGCCCTGCACATGCCAACGATCGTGCACCGCCTCGCCTTCGCGCAACACCGTGTCGCGCTCCAGCGGCCAGCCCAGCGCGGCACGCAGGTCCGCCTGGCGCGCGGCGCTGAAATCCCCTGCGCGCGGCACCGCCTGGGCCAACAGTTGCAACAGGCCAAGGCGTTCGCCGAGGTCGGCGAGCTGCGCGAGATCGCGGCCGCCCTCGCCCACGGCGCGCTCCAACTGCGCGGCCAGGCCGGGAGCCTGCGCATCGACCATGCGCGCCATCATGCGCCGCGCGTCCTGGTCGAATTCCGCGCCCAGATTGGCCAGGCCCTGGCGGAACTGGTCGGCGATCCAGCGTTGCAGTTCGGCCGCGCCGGCCTGCATGCGCGCCCAACGCGCCTGTTCGCGCCTGGCCGCCGCCGCGGCCTGGACCTGCGGATCGGGCGGCGGCTTGCTGGCGGCGACTTCCTCCTTGCGCGCCGCGCGTTCGCGACGTCCCTGCATCCATTCCTCGACCCAGGCCGGGCGGGTGCCCGGCACGCAGCGTGGGTTGCCGTCGGCATACAGCAGCAGCATGGCCAGCCCGTGCTTGCACGGAAACTTGCGGCTGGGGCACGAGCAACGGCTGACCAGTGCGACCAGGTCCACCTGGGTCTGGTAGGGCTTGGCACCACTGCCCTGGCATTCTCCCCACAGCACCTCGGCGTCGGCGCCGAGCAGGCCCCACTTCCCGTCCGTGGCCAGGCCGGCGGCCGCCTTGGCCGATGCCGGATCCGGCGCAAGCGCGAGGACCTGCTCGCGCGTGAGTCGCACTTCCATATCCTTACTCATCTCAGCGTCCGGTCGATGATAGCCGAGGTCGTGTGGCAATCAGCGACATGGTCGGCGCCGGACACGCGGCACGCGGGCGGCTGCCTCGTTGGCCCACCGACCGCGTGTGCCTTTGCGCTGACAACTGGGCATGCGACGCCGGTCGATGGCGCCTGTCATTCCCTCGCTGGCAGCGGTGTCACGCACTCCTCGCATATCGCACTGCCGCACCTGCGGCCGCGGGATTCAGCCGCCCCGCGCCAACCGCCGCCGGATCTGGGCGCGCTGTTTCGCGCTGAACGCAGCGGCGTGGGTCTGCAGCAGCGCGATCACCGCCGTATGCGCCGCCTCGGTGCGACGTTGCAGTTCCCGGGTGGCGGCGTGCTCGATGGAGCGCCATTCGGCGGGGGTGGTTCCGGTCGGGATGGCGGTGCTGGCTACACGCATTGCGGGATCCGATTTGCGGCACGGGCGGGCCGATGCAGGTGTCGACCTTGATGCACTTTACCGCCAAGCCGGTCATCGGTGGTTCGTGCCGCGTGGACAGCCAGATGCAGAACCACATCTGCGCTCCGCAGTTCGGCGCGTGGACGTGCCGCGGTCGACGGGTTCATCGACGAGGCGCCGTTCGCCGCGACATCGAGCATGGGCACTGCGATGGGGCGAATTGTGCGCCACTCCCGCTGGCCAAGCCCCCGCCACATCCCACAGTCGTTAAGAGCCTCAGGCCAGGCGCTTGCGCGGGTTCGCCGCGGACGCACCTGTGACCAGCGCATCCGCGTCGCCGGCAGGCGCATGCGGCAGGCGCACCCGCGCGCACAGCCCGCCGCCCGCGCGGTTGGCGAACTCCAGCGTGCCGCCGTGGGCCTGGCAGATGGCCGCGGCGATCGAAAGGCCCAGTCCGCTGCCGCCGGAATGGCGTGCCCGCGAATCGTCGGCGCGCCAGAAACGGTCGCCCATCCGCGCCAGCGCTTCCTCGTCGACGCCAGGACCGCGATCGGCCACGCGGATCAGCACGCCATCGGCATCGGCCTGCGCCTCCAACGCCAGTTCGCCGCCGGCCGCGGCGTAGCGCAGCGCATTGTCGATCAGCACCGACAGCACCTGGCCCAGGCGGTCGCGGTCGGCGCTGATGTGCAACTGCTCGGGAATGCGCACCTGCACCTGCATGCCGGCTTCCTGCAGCGGCTGCGCGGCCCAGGTCAGGCGTTCGCGGACCAGGGCGCCGAGTGCGAACCGCTGCGGCTCCAGCATCAACTGGTTGGCGCGGGCCATCGACAGCAGGTGCAGGTCGCCGACCAGGCGATTGATCTGCTCCAACTGGCGCTGGACCATGCGCAACTGCTCCTCGCTGCTCGGGAACACCTGGTCGAGCATGCCCTGCACCCGCCCCATCGCCGCGTTGAGCGGGGTGCGCAGTTCGTGCGCCAGCATCGCGCTGGACTCGCGCACCTCGCGCTCGTACCGCTGCAGTTGCGCGCTCATGCCGTTGAAGTCCGTGGCCAGCCCGGCCAGCTCGTCCGGTGCGCCGGGCACCACGCGCGCACGCGCGGCGAAATCGCCATCGCTGATCCGCCGCGCCGCCTCGGCCACATTGGAGAACTGCCGCGACAATGGTCGCGAAGCGAGCAGGCCGCAGACCACGATCACCGGGATCGACGCCAGCACCATGCCGGCCAGCAGCCACCAGTCGCGGCTGGCCAGCCCGGGCAGGAAGTCGGCCACGTCGTAATAGGTTTCGAACAGTTCCCACAGGCGCCGCGCATTGCTGTGCGGATCCTCGCGCAGCTGCAGCATCTCCTGCCGGGCCTGCGGCGGCAGGCGGCTCAGGGTGGAGACGTCCCAGATCGCGAAGCGCAGCACCATGCCCAGCGCGATCGCGATGATGGTCAGCACCGCCAGCGCGCTCATGCGCAGGCCTACCCATTGCCACAGCGGCGCGTGGCGCTTGCGGCGGAACCAGGCCCAGTTCATCGGAAGCGGTAACCGATGGCGCGCACCGTCACCAGCAGCCCGGTGACCTGCTCGTGTTCCAGCTTCTTGCGCAGGTTGTGCACGTGCGCATCCACCACCCGCTCCAGCGCGTCGCTGTCGGGCAGGCAGATCTCCAGCAGTTCGCTGCGGGTGAAGGCTTTGAACGGCGTCTTCATCAGCGTCGCCAGGATGTTGAACTCGGTCGGGGTCAGTTCCAGCGCCACCTCGTGGCCGTCGGCATCGCGCACCGTGGCGCGCACCGCGGCGGTGTCCACGGTGAGGCGCTCGTGGCGCAGCGGCTCCTCGCTGGCGCGCGCCGGCCCGGCGCGGCGCAGCACCGCAAACACCCGCGCCACCACTTCCTTGGGACTGTACGGCTTGACCACGTAGTCGTCGGCGCCGTAACGCAGCGCGCCAAGCTTCTCCGGTTCGTCGCCCATCGCGGTGACCATGATCACCGGCGTGTCGCTGCTGCGGCGGATCGTGGACAGCACCTCGGTGCCGCTGAGCCGCGGCAGCATCACGTCCAGCAGCACCAGGTCCGGCTTCCACTGCGCATGCACCGCCACCGCCTTCTGCCCGTCCTCGGCGATGGTGACCTCGAAGCCGTCGCGGCGCAGGTAGGCCTCGAGGATGCTGGCGCTGTCGGCATCGTCTTCGACCAGCAGGATCTTCTTCGCGTGCATTGCCCGGTGCCCGTGTTTGGCGTCTTGATGGAATCTTGAAGATTCCTAGAAGGCGGCTTGAACATGCCCGCCGATGCTGGCAGTCGAGTTCGATCACCCGACCGCTGCCATGATTCTACCGTCCCTGCCGCTTCGCCCGTGTCGCACCCGCGCCCTGCTCGGCCTGCTCGCGCTCGCCCTGGGTGGCTGCTCCCTGGCGCCGGTCTACCAACGCCCGCAACCGGCCCTGCCGCCCACCTTCGGCGCGACCAACGCGACCGCGGCCGCCGCACAGGATCGCGGCGAGAGTGCGCTCACCGACCAGGAACTGCAGTTCGTACGGACATTCTCGCCGCAGCACGACCTGGCCCCGCTGCTGACCCAGGCACTGGCCCACGATCCGGACTTCCGCAATGCCGTGCTGACCGTGCAGCAGGCGCGCGCCCAGTACCGCATCGAACGCGCGCAGCAGCTGCCGCAGCTCGGCCTTGATGCCCAGGGCACGCGTCGCAGCTACGACGACGCGGCCACGCAGGCGCGCTATGGCCAGAAGCTGAGTACCGTCGCAGTCGGCGTGGATGGCTTCGAACTGGACCTGTTCGGCAAGCTGGCCTCGCTGTCGGCGGCGGCGCAGCAGCGTTACCTGGCCTCCGAAGACGGCCGTCAGGCGGCGCGCGGTGCGCTGATCGCCGAGGTGCTGCGCGCCTACACACTGGAGCGTGCTGCCCTGCAGAGCCAGCAGCAGGCGCAGACCATCGCCGAGCGTAGTGCGGCGCTGCTGGCGATCGCCACGCGCCAGCAGGCGGTCGGGCTGATCTCCCGCGATGCGCTGGACCGCCAGCGCCACGACGACGACCAGGCGCAGGCGCGCGCGCAGCAGGCCACCAGCGATCACGCCGCCGCTCGCCGCGCCCTGCAACTGCTCGCCGGCTACGCTACGCCGGACGGCGCCGGCACCTTGCAGGACCTGCTGCCGGGTGCCGGGCAGGACGATGGCCGCACCTGGCGCGACCTCGACTCGCAGTTGCTGCTGCAGCGCCCGGACATCCGCCAGGCCGAGGCCGAACTGCGCGCGCGCAATGCCGACATCGGCGCCGCACGTGCCGCCTTCTTCCCGTCGATCCGCCTGAGCACCTCGCTGGGCACCGCCAGCGAGGCGTTGAACGGCCTGTTCATGCCCGGCAGCCGCACCTGGAGCTTCATGCCGCAGTTGCTGCTGCCGCTATTCGACGGCGGCCGCAACCGCGCCAACCTGGATCTCGCACAGCTGCGCAAGGACGGCGCGGTGGCCGACTACGAGAAGACCGTGGAAGCGGCGTTCCGCGAGGTCGCCGATGCGCTGGATGCGCTGCCGGCGCTGCAACAGCGCGAACGTGGCGAACGCACCAATCTCGAACGCGAACGCCAGCGTGTGGCGCGCCTGCAGCAGCGCGTGGCGCAAGGTCTGCAGGACCGCCCCGAGCTGCTGGCCGGCGACATCCAGGCCGCGCAGGCCGAACTGGCGCATCTGCAGGCGCGCCAGGACCTGTTGCTCGACCGCATCGCGCTGTTCCGCGCGTTCTACGGCGTTCCGCTGCCGCACGCGCCCTGACCTTTCCCCCGCACGAGGTTGCCCCCGATGAAACATCTCCTGTCCGTTCTGTCGCCCACGCTGACCGTGGCGGTGCTGGCGCTGCCGCCGGCCGCGCACGCGGCAGACCCCGATCCGGCCCCCAGCGCCGGCCTGTTCGGCGACCGCACCCAAGTGAGCGTGGGCGCCGGCGCCATGCTGACCCCGCGCTACCCCGGCTCCGCCGACGACCGCGTACAGGCGGTGCCGGTGTTTTCGATACAGCGCGGCATCCTGTTCGCGGACACGCTGCGCGGCGCCGGCGTCCAGTTCCAGAACGCGCACGGCTTCTCCGCCAGCCAGTCGTTCGGCTACGACCTGGGCCGCCTGCAGCGCAACAGCAGCTGGCGCCCCGGCTCCAAGCGCCTGGCCGGCATGGGCGACGTGCCCGGCGCGATCACCGCACGCAGCCTGGTCATGCAGCAGCTCACCCCGTACCTGGCGCTGGACGCCGAGGCGGAGTTCGCGCTGAAGGACGGTGCGCGCCGCAACCGCTACCGCGCCGGCGCGCGCTTCACCCTGATGCAGGCGGCGGCCGACAACGTGACCCTGGACCTGGACGCGCACGTCGGCGACCGCCGCTTCAACCAGGCGTACTTCGGCGTCACCGAGGCGCAAAGCCTGGCCAGCGGATTCCAACCGCACCGCGCCGATGCCGGCGTGTACGCCTACACCGTCGGCGCCGAATGGGATCACACCCTGTCGCCGCACTGGACCGCCTCGCTGCTGCTCAACGCCACCCGCTACGTCGGCCCCGCCGACGGCAGCCCGGTGGTGCGTCGCCGCGCCGCTGCCGGCGGCGGCGCCACCGTCACCTACACCTTCTGAACGTTCCCGGGACACCGCCGATCATGACCCTGCGCCCCACCCTGCTTCTCACGCTGTGCCTGCCGCTCGCCGCGCTGGCGCTGTCCGGCTGCGGCCGCGAGGCCGCACCGCCCGCCGACGCGCCGCGCGCGGTCAAGCTGGAAACCGTCGGTAGCGATGCCGCGCGCGACAGCACCCGCTACCTCGCCCAGGTGCGCCAGCAACAACGCGCCGATCTCGGCTTCGAAGGCGGCGGCCGCATCGCCGCC
>NZ_AQOJ01000718.1:0-328 GCF_000364685.1 Xanthomonas sp. SHU 166 | reverse complement strand
TCGCCGTGGACGTGGGCGACCGCGTGCACGCCGGCCAGGTGCTCGCACGCCTGGACCCGGAACCGAACAACCTGCGCCTGCAGCAGGCCGAGGCCGGCGTCGGCATCGCCGCGGCCGATCTGCAGCAGCAGCAGACCCAGCTCGCCCAGCAGCAGGCCATGTTCGACGACGGCGCCGCCTCGGCCGCGACCCTGACCGCGGCCAAGAGCGCCTTCGCCGCGGCGCAGGCGAAGGTCCGCAGCGCGCAGTCGGACCTGGCGCTGGCGCGCCGAGCGGTGCGCCAATCGGAACTGCGCGCACCGTTCGACGGCAGCGTGGTGGCACGCCT
>NZ_AQOJ01000717.1:0-5660 GCF_000364685.1 Xanthomonas sp. SHU 166 | reverse complement strand
CGGACAGTCTTGTGAGCGCGGGCCAGCCGGTCCTGCAACTGGACGGCGCCGATCGCGCGCAGGTGCTGGCGACGCTGCCGGCCGATCGCGCGGCGGCGCTGCAACCGGGCCAGAGCGTGCTCGCCTACCGCAGCAGCGCGCCGCAGCAGGCGCTGCCGCTGCGCCTGCGCAGCGTGTCCGAACGCGTGGACGGCGGGGCCACCGTGCAAGCGCTGTTCGACAGCACCGGTGCCGACGCGGCGCAGCCGCGCAACGGCGAATCGCTGCTGCTGGCCCTGCCCGACAGCGCCGCCGATCAGGCGCCGAGCGTGCCGTTGAGCGCGCTGATCCCGAGCATGGCCGACGGCCAGACCATGCTGTTCGTGTACCGCCAGGACAGCGGCAGCGTGCGCCGTCGTCAGGTCGTCACCGGGCACGCCGAGGGCGGCCGCGTGCAGATCCTGCGTGGCCTGGCTCCGGGCGAGCGCATCGTCGCCGCCGGCGCCGCCTTCCTTCACGACGGCCAGCACGTCGTGCCGTTCCGTCCCACCACCCGTCTCGGCACCGTCTCGCCATGAACCTCACCCGCGCCACCCTGCAATCGAGCCGCCTGGCGCTGTTCAGCGCCGCCCTGATCCTGATCGGCGGCATCGTCACCTTCCTCGGCTTCCCGTCGCAGGAGGAACCGAGCGTGACCGTGCGCGATGCGATCGTGCAGGTCGGTTACCCCGGCATGCCCAGCGAGCGCGTGGAGAACCTGCTCGCGCGTCCGCTGGAGGAACAGCTGCGCGAGATCAGCGGGCTGAAGAAGATCGTCACCACCATCCATCCCGGCAGCGCCATCGTGCAGGTCACCGCGCAGGACAGCGTCAAGGACCTGCCGGCGCTGTGGCAGCGGGTGCGCAGCAAGGCGGCCGAGGCCGGCGCCGAGCTGCCCGCGGGCACGCAGGGGCCGCTGGTCGACGACGACTTCGGCCGCGTCGCCATCGCCTCGATCGCGGTCACCGCGCCCGGCTTCAACACCGCCGAGATGCTCGGGCCGCTGCGGCAGATGCGTGCGCAGCTGTACGCCGTGCCGGGCGTCGAGCGGGTCACCTTCCACGGCCTGCAGGACGAGCGCGTCTATGTCGCCTTCGACCGCACCAAGCTGGGCGAGGCCGGCCTCACCCCGGCCGCGGTCGCGCAGCAACTGCGCGCGCAGAACGTGGTCGCCGGTGGCGGCCTGGTCGCCGCGTCGGGCATGGCGATGACCGTGACCACCTCCGGCGAAGTGCGCGACCTCGACGACCTGCGCAATGCCCCGATCGCCACACAGGGCGCCGACGGCCCACGGCAGATCCCGCTGGCGCAACTGGCGCGGATCGAGCTGATGCCGGTGGATCCGCCGGAGGCCGGCGCCATCTACCAGGGCCAGCCGGCGGTGGTGGTGGCGGTGTCGATGGCGCCGGGCAACAACGTCGCCGAGGTGGGCAAGGCGCTGCGCCGCACCCTGGGCGAGACCGCCAAGATGCTGCCGGTGGGTTTCGCGCAGCACGTGGTCACCTTCCAGGCCGACGTGGTCGAGCGCGAGATGGGCAAGATGCATCACGTGATGGGCGAGACCATCGTCATCGTGATGGCAGTGGTGATGCTGTTCCTCGGTTGGCGCACCGGCCTGATCGTCGGTGCGATCGTGCCGCTGACCATCCTCGGCGCGCTGATCGCGATGCGGGCGCTGAACGTGGAACTGCAGACGGTGTCCATCGCCGCGATCATCCTGGCGTTGGGCCTGCTGGTGGACAACGGCATCGTCATCGCCGAGGACATCGAGCGGCGCCTGGCCGCCGGCGAGGAACGCCGCGCCGCCTGCGAAGCCGCCGGCCGCAGCCTGGCGATCCCGCTGCTGACCTCCTCGCTGGTGATCGTGCTGGCGTTCTCGCCGTTCTTCTTCGGCCAGACCAGCACCAACGAATACATGCGCTCGCTGGCGATCGTGCTGGCGGTGACCCTGCTCGGCTCCTGGCTGCTCAGCATCACCATCACCCCGCTGCTGTGCATGTACTTCGCCCGTGCGCACGCCGCGACGGCCGATGGCCACGGTGATACCTACACGTCCAAACCGTATCGCCTGTACCGGCGCGCGATCGAGGCGCTGCTGGCGCACAAGGCGCTGTTCCTGGGCAGCATGCTGGCCCTGCTGGCCCTTGCGGTGACCGTGCTGGTCTCGGTGCCGTACAGCTTCCTGCCCAAGTCCGACCGCCTGCAGTTCCAGATGCCGGTGACCCTGCAACCGGGCAGCGATGCGCGCGAGACCCTGCGTACCGTGCAGTCGATCAGCCAGTGGCTGGCCGACCGCCGGCAGAACCCGCAGATCGTCGACAGCATCGGCTACGTCGCCGACGGCGGTCCGCGTATCGTGCTCGGCCTGAACCCGCCGCTGCCGGCGGCCAACATCGCCTACTTCACCGTCAGCGTGCGGCCGGGCAGTGACATCGATGCGCTGATCGCCAAGGTGCGCACCCACCTGCGCCAGGCCTACCCTGCAGTGCGGGCCGAGCCCAAGCGCTTTTCGCTGGGCTCGACCGAATCCGGCGTGGCCATCTACCGGGTGATCGGCCCGGACGAAACGCAACTGCGCCGGATCGCCGCCGGCATCGCCGACGCCTTGCGTGCCCTGCCCGGCACGCTGGACGTCAGCGACGACTGGGACAGCCGCATTCCGCGCTACGTGGTGCAGGTGGACCAGGCCAAGGCGCGCCGCGCCGGCGTCGCCAGCGAGGACATCGCCCAGGCGCTGCAACTGCGCTACAGCGGCGTGGACGCTTCGGTGATCCACGACGACGGCAGCAACGTGCCGATCGTGCTGCGCGGCGACAGCGGCCCGCGTGCACGCGGCGGCAATCCTGGCGACACGCCGATCTACCCGTCCTCCGGCGCCGCGCCGCTGCCGCTGTCGGCGATCGCCGACATCCAACTGAGCTCGGAACCCTCGACGATCCAGCGCCGCAACCTGAGCCGCGCCATCACCATCACCGGCCGCAACCCGGACCTGACCACCGACCAGGTGGTGGCCGCGCTGGCCGACAAGGTGGCGGCGCTACGCCTGCCGCCGGGCTACCGCATCGAGATGGGCGGCGAACTGGAGGACGCCGCCGAAGCCAACCAGGCGCTGCTGCAATACATGCCGCATGCGCTGGGCGCGATCCTGCTGCTGTTCGTGTGGCAGTTCAATTCGTTCCGCAAGCTGTTCATCGTGGTCGCCAGCATTCCGTTCGTGCTGATCGGCGCCACCCTCGCCCTGCTGGTCACCGGTTATCCGTTCGGCTTCATGGCCACCTTCGGCCTGCTCGCGCTGGCCGGCATCATCGTCAACAACGCGGTGCTGCTGCTCGAACGGATCGAGGCCGAACTGGCCGATGGCCTGAGCCGGCACGAGGCGGTGATCGCCGCCGCGGTCAAGCGCCTGCGCCCGATCGTGATGACCAAGCTGACCTGCATCGTCGGCCTGATCCCGCTGATGCTGTTCGCCGGGCCGCTGTGGACCGGCATGGCCATCACCATGATCGGCGGCCTGGCCCTGGGCACGCTGGTGACCCTGGGGGTGATTCCGGTGCTGTACGACCTGCTGTTCGCATGCCGCGCCGGCAAGCCGGCGAAGGTCGCGGCATGAAGCGGCGGCGCTGGCACCGCGCGATCCTGGCCTGTGTCGTGCTGTGCATGGCGCTGTGCACCGGCGGCTGCGCCAGCGTCACCCTGCAACGCGTGGATGCGGCGCGCTACATCCAGGCCAAGCGCGGCGACGCGCTGAGCACCGCGCGCCCCAGCGATGCCGCACTGCAGACGCTGAACGTGGCCGGCCTCGACGCGGCACGTTGCACGGCGACGGTGCAGCCATGCATCGACCGGTTGCTCGGCAATGCCGACATGGACCAGGAGCGCACCCTGGCGACGGCGGCGGAACTGTCGCTGCTGGCGGCGCAACGCGCCGCCAGGCAGCACCCGGCCAGCGATGCCACGCTGGCCGCCTGGCTGCAGACCGCGCGTTACGCCTACGCCTACCTGTTCTTCAGCGCACGCACGCCCAGCGAACGCGCCTTCGAGGAACGCCAGACCCAGGTGCGCGACTACTACAACTACGCCGTGCAGCAGGCGGTGACCGCGTTGTTCGCACGCTACCGGCGGCATCCGCCGGCCACGCACGAGGCCGGCGCGCAGATCGCCGCCCTGCCTGACTGGACGGTGACGCTGGATGCCAGCGGCGTCGGCAACCCGCAGGACATGCCGATCCCCGAGACGATGCTGGCGGCCAGCGGCCTGCGTTTCGACGGACTGCGCAGCGTGTATCGGCGCGATGGCTTCGGCGCGGAGATGGTCGCGGTCCTGCCGCAGCCGGCGGCGGAGGCCATCCGCAGCACCGACGCCACTCCTGTCTACAGCGACATGCCCACCCCCAACCTCACGGTGTTGCTGCGTTTCGATGGCCGCACGCTCAAGCAGGTGCTGGCCAGCCACAGCGCGCACGTGGAAGTCCACGACCCCTCGCTCGGCGATCGGGTCACGATGGGCGGTGTCGACGTGCCGCTGGCGGCCAATTTCAGCGCCGGCTACGGCGTGTGGATGGCGCGCGCCGGTTTCGCCGCGCAATCGCTGCGCACCCTGCTCGGCCTCGGGCACGGCATCGACCGGCCGCACGTGTTCCTGACCCAGCCCTACGATCCGAACCGGCGCGTGCTGGTGCTGCTGCACGGGCTGGCCAGCAGCCCGGAAGCCTGGGTCAACCTGGCCAACGACCTGCTCGGCGATCCGCAGGTCCGCGCGCGCTATCAGATCTGGTTCGTCTACTACCCGACCAACCTGCCGATTCCCTACACCCACCTGCAAGTTCGCAACGCCCTGGAGCAGACGCTGGACCAGTTCGATCCGCAACGCCGCAGCGTCTCCGCACATGACATGGTGCTGATCGGGCACAGCATGGGCGGCGTGCTGGCGCGCTTGATGGTGTCTTCCAGCGACGGCGAGCGGCTGTGGCGAACCCTGTTCGACGGGGCGGCGCTGGATCCGCAGGCGCGCCAGGCACTGCACGCCAGGCTCGGACCGATGCTGCAGTTCGCACCGATGCCGGAAGTGTCCGAGGCGATCTTCCTGGCAACCCCGCAGCGCGGCACGCCCGAGGCCGCCGGCACGGTGGGCGAACTGGCACGCGCCGTGATCGGCCTGCCACGGCGCGTGCTCGATCAGTTCCAGGACATCGCGGGCAAGAACATGCTCGACGGGCTACCCAACAGCATCGACAGCCTCAGCGACCACGACCCTTTCATCCTCGCCGCGGCGCAGTTGCCGATCTCACCACAGGTGACCTATCACTCCATCATCGGGCAGGAGGATCCGCGCGTGCCGCTGGCGCAGTCCAGCGACGGCATCGTGCCGTACTGGAGCGCCCACCTGCCCGGCGCCGCCTCGGAAACGGTGATCGTCTCCGGACACAGCGTGCAACGCACGCCGCAGGCGATCCTGCAGATCCGCCGGCTGCTGCATTGAACTGGCGCAGCGTTAACCCCTCAGCGATGCAGCACCAGCCCCACTAAGCCTCTCTCCCTCCGGGAGAGGGGTTGGGGTGAGGGTGCGGGGCGCGCAGCGCCTGCGCCAATCTGGTCATACTAGGCTCCGCCCGAACCCTCATCCGCCCCTGCGGGGCACCTTCT
>NZ_AQOJ01000716.1:0-2021 GCF_000364685.1 Xanthomonas sp. SHU 166 | reverse complement strand
CAAGATCGACCAGCAGGCGCCGACGGCACCGCGCCGCGCCGCACCACCGGCCGCGCTCGCCAGCGTCGGCGCCAAGCGACCGGCCAAGATGCCTGCACCACCAGCGGTCGCACGCCGGCCGGTGGCCGTTGCTGCAGCCAAGACCACAGACTTGGTTGCGGGCGGTGGCGACTGGCAGGAGTTCTGATCGCGCTTCACCGCGCATCCCACTGACACGGGTAACGAAGCCCGGGGGCGCCAGCTCCCGGGCTCTTTTTTTGAGTCATTCCACACGGCTGGAGGCGAATCGACGGGCGTGGCGCCCGGAAAAGCGCGACGCCTATCCCTGTCGGAGTGAAGCCAACGTGAAGCGAATCTAAATCCGCACCATCCCGCCTTAAAGAACAGAGTGCGCACGCCGATACGGGGGTAGCGCACACAAATTGTCTACAAATTTGAACAAAAGTTGCCACAAAACAACCAAAGCAAGACAAGCCAAATCGTAAAGGAAGTCTAAATCGTCAATGCCTATTGAAAAGACAAGAACTATCAACTGAGCTTTTCGACTTGCAACAGAAACAGATAGGGCACCGCCCAGCGCCTCCGCGGACATCGACTCAGGCAAGGGGGTACGCCATCCCCAACGCTTCACCTTTCCACCAGGACTCCGACGATGACGCTCAAGAATCTCAGTCTCTCCGCCAGGCTCGCGCTCAGCTTTGCCGTAATCGTGCTGATCACGGTGGTCATCGGCTCGATCAGCCTGAGCAGCCTGTCTTCGCTCAACAGCGCCGCCGACATGAACGACCATACCTACAAGGTGATGGCCACCGGCGACATGATGGAAATCGATGCCCTCAACGTCGAGACCGGCTCGCGTGGCTATCTGCTGGCGGGCGAGCAGCAGCATCTGCAACCGTTCACCACGGGCGTCGCCGAATTCGAAAAGAACTTCGCCGAGGCCAAGCGCCTGACCGCGGACAATCCACGCCAGCAGGCGCGGCTGGAGAAGGTGCACGCGGCGTTCGATGACCTGGTCGGCATCGAGAAGCAGATCATCGCGCTGCGCGCCCAATCCGACGACCCGGCAAAGATCACCGCGGCGTTCAGCCAGGCCCGCGATCGCAAGGCGATGCAGGAGATCCGCGGCCTGCTCGGCGACTTCAGCAACGAGGAGCGCGGCCTGCTGGCCAAGCGCACCGAGACCCTGACCGCCGTGCGCGCGCAGAACAAGTGGGCGGTCCTGCTGGGCAACCTGCTGGTGATCGTGGCCGCGGTCGGCATGGCGATCGTGATCCGCCGCCAGTTGCTCAAGCGCCTCGGCACCGCGATCGGCGTGGCCGACGCCATCGCCCGCGGCAAGCTCGACAATGCGATCGACCTGCGCAGCAAGGACGAGGCCGGCGTGCTGCTGCTGAGCATGGACAAGATGCAGAGCCAGTTGCAGGCGGTGCTCGCCGCGCAGGCGGAGATGGCCCAGCGCCATGACGCCGGCCAGATCAGCTACCGCATGGACGAAACCGTGTTCCCAGGCGACTACGGGCGCATGGTCCGCGACAGCAACGCGCTGGCCGCCTCGCATATCGCGGTCAAGATGCGCCTGGCGCAGATCATGGGCCGTTACGCGATCGGCGACCTGTCCGAGGACATGGACCGCCTGCCCGGCGAAAAGGCCGTGCTCACCGAAACCATGGACACGGTCAAGCACAACCTGACCGCGATGAACAGCGAGATCAAGCATCTGGCCGGTGCGGCGGCCGCCGGCGACTTCAGCGTGCGTGGCGACGCCGAGCGCTTCCAGTACGACTTCCGCCTGATGGTCGAGAGCCTCAACCAGTTGATGGCCACCGCCGACGGCAACCTGCAGGCGTTGTCGGCACTGCTGCAGTCCATCGCCGCCGGCGACCTGACCGCGCGCATGCACGGCGAGTTCCAGGGCGTGTTCGCGACCATGCGCGACGATGCCAACGCCACCGCCGAACAGCTCGCGGCGATCGTCGCGCGGATCCAGACCGCGGCGGTCAGCATCAACGGCGCCGCCA
>NZ_AQOJ01000715.1:0-565 GCF_000364685.1 Xanthomonas sp. SHU 166 | reverse complement strand
CGACGGCATCGCCTTCCAGACCAACATCCTCGCCTTGAACGCGGCCGTGGAGGCGGCGCGTGCCGGCGAACAGGGCCGCGGCTTCGCCGTGGTCGCCAGCGAAGTGCGCACCCTCGCCCAGCGCTCGGCCAACGCCGCCAAGGAGATCAAGGGCCTGATCGACGACTCCGTCGGCCGGGTCGCCCAGGGCTCGGCGCTGGTCGACCAGGCGGGCAAGACCATGCAGGAGATCGTGACCTCGGTGCAGCGCGTGACCGACATCATGGGCGAGATCGCCGCCGCCTCGCAGGAGCAGTCCGCCGGCATCGAGCAGGTCAACCAGACCATCACCCAGATGGACGAGGCCACCCAGCAGAACGCCGCGCTGGTCGAGGAAGCCACGGCCGCCGCACGTTCGATGGAAGAACAGGCCGGCCAGCTGAGCCAGGCCGTGGCGGTGTTCAAGATCGAGGCGAGCAGCGCCCCGCTCGGCCATCCGGCTGTCCCCAGCGCACCGAGCCGCCCGGCCGCCCGGTCGGCGGCCAAGCCGGTGGCCAAGCCCGCCGCCCGTCCGGTCCGGCAATCG
>NZ_AQOJ01000714.1:0-2263 GCF_000364685.1 Xanthomonas sp. SHU 166 | reverse complement strand
CGGTCGCGGCGGGCGACGACAGCTGGCAGGAGTTCTGAGCACGCGCAGTCGCCGCCGGTCCGCGTCGACGGCCCCGGGAGCGATCGCTCCCGGGGCTTTTTCGTTGTCATCGTCCTGTCGGCCGCCGAGCCGCCTTGGTCGTGCGGCTCGGCGCCGCGCCCGACGCTCGAGATGCCGTGATCGGGGACCGATCGCGATGCGGTGCCGTCCACCGCGACCGACAGAGCATCCGGTTCCGGCCGCAGGGCCGGTGCCGGGGCGCGTGTGGCGTTGCACCACAAACACGCCCTACATTTCTGGGACGCCGTGCCGATAACCGGAAGGTCGCGCACGTCTCCGCTCCGGTCTGCTGTGCCCGCAGGCAACAGGCTCCGGTCCACGACAGCGCGATCTTTTCCTCTTCTCCATCGAGACGACCGCGATGTCCACGACGTCCTCCACACGCCCGAGCAGTGTCGCCACCCGCCTGATGCTCGGCGTGGCCGCGATCGCCCTGCTGTGCTTCGGCATTACCGCCGCCATCATCTACGCCCGCAGCAGTTCCGCCCTGCTCGCCTCCGCCAAGGTCGGCATGACCGACACCGCGCGCCTGGAATCGGAGCGCATCGGCAACACCATCGGCGCCTCCGCGGTCTCCAACCAGGCGCTGGCCAATGCCCTGCTCGCCCAGCGCGGCCACGACAAGGCCCGCGAGTTGTTCAGCGACAGCCTGCGCCGCGAGCTGCAGCAGCATCCGGACTGGACCGGCATGGGCACGCTATGGGAACCGCAGGCGCTGGACGGCAAGGACGCGGACTACGTCAACAGCGCAGGCCATGACGCCAGCGGCCGCTACATGGTGTACTGGTCCTGGCAGAACGGAAAACTGGTGCGCGATCCGCTGCGCGACTACGACGTGGCCGGCGCCGGCGACTGGTATCTGAATCCGCGCAAGCTGCTGCGGCCGACCGTCGCCGAACCCTACGATTACGAGATCGCCGGCAAGAAGGTGCTGATGACCACGGTCAGCACGCCGATCCTGGAAGACGGCAAGTTCCTGGGCGTGGTCACCACCGATTTCGGCCTGGCCACGCTGCAGCAGCGCGTCGCCAAGCTGCGTCCGCTCGGTGCCGGCCACGTCCGCCTGCTCTCGCCGGGCGGCGTCATCGTCGCCGACCGCGATCCGGCACTGGTCGGCAAGAAGCTGCAGGATCCGGCCACCCGCGCCTTGCTGGCCGAGATCGCCCAGGGCAAGACCGTCGACCGCGACACCGTCGATCCGCAGACCGGCGCCACCGACGTGGAAGTGTATGTGCCGCTGCAGATCGGCCAGGCCCAGGAGCGCTTCGCGCTGGGCGTGGCGGTGCCGAAGGCAGTGCTGATGGCGCAGGCGCGCAGCCTGCTGTGGACCATCGTGGCGGTCGGCCTGTGCGCCGCGCTGCTGCTCAGCGGCGGACTCTACCTGCTGCTGCGGCGGCTGGTGGTCAAGCCGCTGGCCAGTGCGGTGGAAGTCTCCAGCGCGGTCGCCGCCGGCCGCCTGGACAGCCGCATCCAGTATCCGCGCAACGACGAATTGGGGCAGCTGCTGGGATCGCTGCAACGCATGCAGCAGCAGCTGCGCGCGGTACTCGACGCGCAGAAGGAGATGGCCCAGCGCCACGACGCCGGCGAGATCAGCTACCGCATGGACGAAGCGGCCTTCCCCGGCGACTACGGGCGCATGGTCCACGACAGCAACGCCCTGGCCGCCTCGCATATCGCGGTCAAGATGCGCCTGGCGCAGATCATGGGCCGCTATGCCATCGGCGACCTGTCCGAGGACATGGATCGGCTGCCCGGCGAAAAGGCGGTGCTCACCGAAACCATGGACACGGTCAAGCGCAACCTCACCGCGATGAACAGCGAGATCAAGCACCTGGCCGTCGCCGCCGCGGCGGGCGACTTCAGCGTGCGTGGCGACGCCGCGCGCTTCCAGTACGACTTCCGCCTGATGGTCGACAGCCTCAACCAGTTGATGGCCACCGCCGACGGCAACCTGCAGGCGCTGTCGTCGCTGCTGCAGTCGATCGCCGCTGGCGACCTGACCGTGCGCATGCAGGGCGACTTCCAGGGCGTGTTCGCGACCATGCGCGACGACGCCAACGCCACCACCGAACAGCTGGCCGCCATCGTCGCGCGGATCCAGACTGCTGCGGTCAGCATCAACGGCGCCGCGGCCGAGATCGCCGCCGGCAACGACGATCTGTCGCGCCGGACCGAGCAGCAGGCCGCCAGCCTGGAAGAG
>NZ_AQOJ01000713.1:0-4751 GCF_000364685.1 Xanthomonas sp. SHU 166 | reverse complement strand
GCGCGTTCGATGGAAGACCAGGCCGGCCAGCTCAACCAGGCCGTGGCCCTGTTCAAGCTGGACACCAGCGCCACGGTGACGAGCGCCGCGCCGGCGCCTGTGCGCCGCCCCGCTCCGCCAGCCCCTGCTGCCCCGGCGGCAAAACCAAGGCGACCGGCAGCGGCGCCGTTGCGGGCGGTCCCGCGCGCGACCACGTCGACCGACGACGGGCAGTGGCAGGAGTTCTGAGCCGCTGCAGCGCCCCGCTGCCACCGCGAGGCGCGCTGTGCGTCTCGCGGTGCGGCTGCCGGGCACCGGGTGACGACGTCCACAGAACGCTTAGCGCGTCACGCTCGTAAAGAAAGTGTATTCAGGGTCGATATAGAAAGCGGAACTGCCATGCCATGGGCGCCGCGACGCGCGCCCCGGCGCCGGCCGCACTGCGCCCGGATCCACGGTTCCGACCGAACCGCCACGGGAGCCGCCATGAAGCGACGCGTTATCGCCACCTGTCTGACCTTGTGCGGCCTCGCCAGCCTCGCAGGCCATGTCCATGCCGAGGCCGAGCCGATCGCCACCGATCGACCGGACTTCGTCGAATCCAGCCTCACCGTCGGCGACCGTCGCCTGCAGGTGGAAACCAGCGTGGCCTGGGAACGCGACGGCGATGTCGACGGCTATGCCACGCCCACCCTGTTCCGCTACGGCATCGGCCCGACCTGGGAACTACGCCTGGAGACCGACGGCTGGCAGACCATCGACGTCCCCGTCGGCGGCGACGTCTCCGGCTTCTCCGACATCTCGCTGGGCCTCAAGCACCACCTGGCCAGCGAGATCGGCGGCGCCTCGCTGGCCTGGCTGCTGCACGTGGACCTGCCCAGCGGCGCGCGCAACGTACGCGGCAGCGGCGCACGCCCCTCGTTCCGCCTGGTGGCCGAATGGGAACTCAGCGACAGCGTGTCCCTGGGCATGATGCCGGGCGTGATCCGCGACGAAGGCGACGGCGGGCATCGCTACACCGCCGGCATCTTCGGCGTGGTGCTGGGCAAGGCCTGGAACGACCGTACCCGCTCGTTCGTGGAGCTGGCCCTGCCGCAGATCGCGCATGCCGACGACGGCGGCACCATCGCCCTGCTCGACATCGGCTCGGCCTGGCTGCTCACCCAGGACGTGCAGCTGGACGTGGTGTACAGCCGCGGCCTCAACGACCGTTCGCCGGACCACGCGCTCGGCGCGGGCCTGTCCTTCCGTTTCTGATCGGGCCACACCGATGAAAATCATGCATATGCTCGGGATCCTGGTGCTGGTGGCGGTGCTCGCCCTGCTCGCGCTGGGCGGGGTCGGCTACGGCGCGCAGCAGGGGCTGCTGCGCTCGGTCGCCGCGCAGGTCGTGTCCTCGGACGCGCTGCGCAACCACATGCAGGCCGACATGATGCACGACGCGCTGCGTGGCGACGTCACCGCTGCGCTGCTGGCGGCGGCGCATCGGGATGCGGACGGGGTCAAGGCGGCGCGTGCGGCGCTGGGCGAACACGCCGGCGAGTTCCGCAAGGCGCTGGACGACAACCAGAAGCTGCCGCTGGACGGCACCCTGCGCGCGCAACTGGATGCGGCGGGACCGGCGTTGCAGCGCTACATCGCCGCCGCCGACAAGGTGGTGACGCTGGCCGAGTCGCAGGGCGACAGCAGTGCCGCCTATGCCGACTTCACCGCGCAGTTCACGCGGCTGGAAGCCGAGATGGACACGATCAGCGACAGCATCCTGGCGCTGAACGAGCAGAGCCGCAAAGCCGCCGAACAGCAGAGCCAGCGCGCCACCTGGCAGCAGGCCGGCGCGGTGCTGGTGGCCGTGCTGTGCCTGGCCGCGGCCGCGGCCTGGATCCTGCGCTCGGTCGCGCAATTGCTCGGCGGCGAGCCGCGGGTGGCGATGGACGCGGCCCAGCGCATCGCCGAGGGCCGCCTGGACCAGCCCATCCCGGTCGCGGCCAGGCACGGGCGCAGCCTGATGGCGGCGCTGGCGCGGATGCAGCGCGAACTGCGCGAGCGCATCGAACGCGAACGCAGCGTCGCCGCCGAAAACCTGCGCATCCGCACCGCCCTGGACAACGCGTCCACCGGCATGTACATCGCCGATCCCGACCTGACCATCATCTACGCCAACACCGCGCTGCAGACCCTGCTGCAGACCCACGCCGAGGACATCCGCGCCTGCGCGCCGGCATTCGACCGCTCTGCGCCCCTGCTGGGCCAATCGGTGGCGCTGCTGGAAGTCGGCAATTCGCAGGACGCCGAGATCTACCAGCGGCTGGATCGGCAGGGCGCGGCGCAGCGCGAGGTGCGCTACCGCGAGGTCTGCATCGCCCAGGAGATTTCCGCCATCCGCAATGCCGAGGGCGCGCACCTGGGCTTCGTCTGCGAATGGCGCGACCGCACCGCCGAGACCCGGGTGGAAGCGGAAGTGGCCGCGGTGGTGCGCAGCGCCGCCGCCGGCGACCTGTCGCAGCGCATCGACCGCACCGGCAAGCAGGGCTTCTTCCTGATGCTGGCGCAGCAACTCAACGGCCTGCTCGACGCCAACGCGATCAGCATCGCCGAGGTCTCGCGGCTGCTCAGCGCGCTGGCCGACGGCGATCTCGGCGCGCGCATGCACGGCGAGTTCCACGGCATCTTCGCCACCATGCGCGACGACGCCAACGGCACCGCCGAGCGCCTGGCCGACATCGTCGGCCGCATCCAGCGCGCCGCCGGCGACATCCACAGCGCCGCCACCGAAATCGCCCAGGGCAACAGCGACCTGTCGCAGCGCACCGAACAGCAGGCCGCCAGCCTGGAGGAAACCGCCGCCTCGATGGAAGAGCTGACCGCCACGGTCAAGCAGAACGCCGAGCATGCACGGCAGGCCAACCAGCTCGCCGCCGGCGCCGCCGCGGTCGCCTCGCAAGGCGGCGCGGTGGTCGGCCAGGTGGTGGACACCATGAGCGGCATCGAGACCGCATCGAAGAAGATCGCCGACATCATTTCGGTGAGACGGCATCGCCTTCCAGACCAACATCCTGGCGCTCAACGCCGCGGTGGAAGCCGCACGCGCCGGCGAACAGGGCCGCGGTTTCGCGGTCGTGGCCAGCGAGGTGCGGGTGCTGGCGCAACGCTCGGCCAACGCCGCCAAGGAGATCAAGGGTCTGATCGACGACTCGGTCGGCCGCGTCGCCACCGGCGCGGAACTGGTACAGCGCGCCGGCCAGACCATGCAGGAGATCGTGGCCTCGGTGGGCCGCGTCACCGACATCATGGGTGAGATTTCCGCGGCCTCGCAGGAGCAGTCCGCCGGCATCGAGCAGGTCAACCGCACCGTCACGCAGATGGACGAGAGCACCCAGAAGAACGCTGCCCTGGTCGAGGAAGCCACCGCCGCGGCGCGGTCGATGGAGGACCAGGCGGCGCAGCTGAGCGACGCGGTGGCGGTGTTCCGGCTGGAACAGCATGCCGCGCATGCCGCCCCTGCCCCGGCCTTCATCGCCGCGGTGGTGGCCGGCCATTCGGCCACCGCTGCGACGTCGCATGCCACGCAGGCGTCCCAGCCGAACGCGCAGGCCCTCGCCGACGCGATCGGCACCCAGTGGCAGCCGCTCACCGCTTGAGGAGCCGTGTAGGGAAATGAATCAGACAGCGTCGGGAATCGTCTTACGACCAACGACGCATCCAGAACTACGCCGTCACGCCGATATCACCTTCGAGCGATGGCGGCATGTTGTACGGCACGACATTGGGTTTCCTTTCTTCACTTTTCTGACCGCCACGCCCACCTCTCCGGCGACGTGAACGCAGCCGGAGTCTGTAGGGACAAGGACCTGGACGCCCCAGGGACACCGTCAATGAAGAGGTCGACATGAATGCCTTTCTGCAACGCTACAACGTGGGACGCCGCCTCGGCGGTGCCTTCGGCCTGCTGATCCTGCTGTCCTGCCTGCTGGTCGCGGCCGGCCTTTTATCCATGACAGGCGCGCGCCATGAACTGGACAGCATCGTCAAGGTCAATGTCGAGAAGATGCGGATCAGCAACGACATGCTCGATGCCAACTCAAGCATCCTGGTCGCACTCGGCACGCTGTCCATGGTGACCAGCGAGGATCTCAACAAAGAGGCGCTCGCCGAGATCAAGGATAAGCGTCAACGCTATAGCGACCTGCGCAACGAACTGGAAAAGTTTCCCGCAACCAGTGCCAGCGTGGTCAAATTGCGCGCCGACATCGATGCCGCGCGCGATATCGCGCGCACCCTCAACAATCAGGTGATCGACCTGGCGAGCGCCGGGCGCAACGCCGAGGCGCAGACACTGCTGACCGAGCGTTCGCGCCCGGCCACGCTTGCGTGGCAAGCGAAAATCCGCCAGAACGTCGCCTTGCAGGAACAGCAGACGCGCGACGCCTACGCCACGGCAACGCGCGCCATGGCGCGCGGCCGCAACATGCTCATCGCAGGTGGAGTGGCCGTCCTGGTCGTCAGCGTCTTCCTGGCCTGGGCGATCACCCGCAGCCTGACCATGCCGCTGAACCGCGCCACGCGTGCCGCCGAGGCCATCGCCAGCGGCCGCCTGGACAACGACGTCACGACCGACGCTCGCGACGAGCCGGGCCGCCTGCTGCTGGCGATGGACGCGATGCAGCGGCAGTTGCAGCGCTTCTCCGGCGAAACGGCGTTGATGATCGAACTGCATGCCGACAAGGACATCAGCCACCGCATGCCGCTGGATTTCCCGGGCGTGTACGGCGAGT
>NZ_AQOJ01000712.1:0-1035 GCF_000364685.1 Xanthomonas sp. SHU 166 | reverse complement strand
TCAACGCGATGATGGAGGTCAGCGACCACAACCTGGGCAAGCTGTCGGCCCTGCTGCAATCCATCGCCGCCGGGGATCTCACCGCGCGCATGGATGGCGAGTTCCGCGGCGTGTTCGCGCGGATGCGCGACGACGCCAACGCCACCGTCGAACAGCTGACCGGCATCGTCGGTCGCATCCAGACCGCGGCGGTCAGCATCAACGCGGCCTCGACCGAAATTGCCGCCGGCAACGACGACCTGTCGCGCCGCACCGAGCAGCAGGCGGCAAGCCTGGAAGAAACCGCCGCGTCGATGGAGGAACTGACCTCCACGGTCAAGCAGAACGCCGAGCACGCGCGTCAGGCCAACCAGTTGGCGGTGGGCGCGGCTTCTGTGGCCTCACAGGGCGGCAACGTGGTCGGCCAGGTTGTTCAGACCATGAGCGGGATCGAGGCGTCCTCGAAGAAGATCGCCGACATCATCAGCGTCGAGACGGCATCGCCTTCCAGACCAACATCCTGGCCTTGAATGCGGCGGTGGAAGCGGCGCGCGCCGGCGACCAGGGCCGCGGCTTCGCCGTGGTCGCCAGCGAAGTGCGCACCCTGGCACAACGCTCGGCCGGCGCCGCCAAGGAGATCAAGTCGCTGATCGACGACTCGGTCGCGCGCGTGGCCGAGGGCTCGGCGCTGGTCGATCAGGCCGGCCGCACCATGAGCGAGATCGTGGCCTCGGTGCAACGCGTCACCGACATCATGGGCGAGATCTCGGCGGCCTCGCAGGAGCAGGCGTCGGGGATCGAGCAGGTCAACCAGACCGTCACCCAGATGGACGAGGCCACTCAGCAGAACGCCGCATTGGTGGAAGAAGCCACCGCCGCCGCGCGCTCGATGGAGGAACAAGCCGGCCAGCTCAGCGACACCGTGGCGTTGTTCAAGATCGACAACGTCGGCGTGCGTGCGGCGACGGCGCCGCATGCCACGGTCAACGCGCCGCGTGCGGCCAAGGTGACGGCGCGTCCGCAGCGGCAGCCCGCCAAGCGCACCGCGGTCGCGGC
>NZ_AQOJ01000711.1:0-1331 GCF_000364685.1 Xanthomonas sp. SHU 166 | reverse complement strand
GCGGCGACTGGCAGGAGTTCTGAGTCGTACGGTCGCCATGCCGCCGGCATGGCGACCGGTCCCGGCGGTAACGCCCGGCGTTCGCAGCGCAGCCCTTACGCAGCTGCGCATTCCTGCAATACGCGAACCATAGCTTGGCGCATTACACGCCGGCGCATGTCGGAACCACGTCGGATTTTGCCTTCGCCGACCAACACGCGTCGGAAGGCAGACAGCTTCCTAACCGCCTGCCAACAAGGATCCGCACGCCGCTCAATTCCTGGCCGCCATGTCGATATCCATGGGGTGGCAGCGCATCGCCACGAGGCGCCGCAACGCTGGCCTGCCAGCGCGTGCGACCCGACTCCTTCTGTCCCCAAAGGTCGGCTATGAACGCACTTCTGCAACGCTACAACGTCGGTCGGCGCCTGGGCATGGCGTTCGGCATCCTCATCCTGTTGTCCGGCGTGCTGGTCGCCATGGGGCTGCTGACCATGGCCAGGGCGCATCGCGAACTGGACAGCATCGTCAACGGCAACATGGAAAAGGTCCGCCTCTCCAACGAGATGCTGGACGCCAACACCAATGTGCAGATCGGGCTGCTGTCCATCACCATCGTCGATGGCGATGCGGCCAACCAGAAGATGATCGACATCGTGCAGCGCAACCGGGCGCGCTACAAGGCCGCGCACGATGCACTGTCGGCGATGCCGGCGACCCCGGCCGAACGCCAGGCCATGGCCGCGATCGAGAATGCGCGCGCGCAGTCGGTGCAACTCAACAATCAAGTGCTGGCGCTCGGCGAGAAGGACCAGAACGCCCAGGCACAGGCATTGCTGCTGGGCGATGCCGCGGTGGCGATGGAGAAGCAGCAGGCGGCGATCCGCGCCAATGCCGATCTGCAGCGGCGCTTGAGCCGGGAGGCCTATGCTGTCTCCTCGGCAGCGATGGCGCGGGGCCGCATCATCCTCATCTCCGGCGGCCTTGCGGTCCTGCTGGTCAGCGGCCTGCTGGGCTGGACGATCACCCGCAGCCTGACCGGGCCGCTGGGCCGCGCCACCCGCGCCGCCGAAGCCATCGCCGACGGCCGCCTGGACAACGACGTGAGCACCGACGCGCGCGACGAACCCGGGCGTCTGCTGGTCGCGATGGGCCGCATGCAGACCCAGTTGCAGCGCTTCTCCAGCGAAACCGCGCTGATGATCGAACTGCATGCCGACAAGGACGTGACCCACCGCATGCCGCAGGACTTCCCGGGCGTCTACGGCGAGCTGAGCAAGGGCATCAATACCATGATGTTCGAGCACTTGGACGCCATCGTCGATGCCATCGGCGTGCTCAACGAATACGCC
>NZ_AQOJ01000710.1:0-372 GCF_000364685.1 Xanthomonas sp. SHU 166 | reverse complement strand
TCAACGCGATGATGGAGGTCAGCGACCGCAACCTCGGCAAGCTGTCGGCGTTGCTGCAGGCCATCGCCGCCGGCGACCTCACCGCGCGCATGGACGGCGAGTTCCACGGCGTATTCGCCACCATGCGCGACGACGCCAACGCCACCGCCGACCAGTTGACCGGCATCGTCGGCCGCATCCAGACCGCGGCGGTCAGCATCAATGCCGCTGCCACCGAAATCGCCGCCGGCAACGACGACCTGTCGCGTCGCACCGAGCAGCAGGCGGCGAGCCTGGAAGAGACCGCGGCCTCGATGGAGGAGCTGACCTCCACGGTGAAGCAGAACGCCGAACACGCCCGCCAGGCCAATCAGTTGGCGGTGGGCGCCGCCT
>NZ_AQOJ01000709.1:0-418 GCF_000364685.1 Xanthomonas sp. SHU 166 | reverse complement strand
AGCGCTCGGCCAACGCCGCCAAGGAGATCAAGACCTTGATCGACGACTCGGTCGGCCGTGTCGCCACCGGCTCGGCGCTGGTCGATCAGGCGGGCCGCACCATGAGCGAGATCGTGGCCTCGGTGCAGCGTGTCACCGACATCATGGGCGAGATCTCGGCCGCCTCGCAGGAGCAGTCCGCCGGCATCGAGCAGGTCAACCAGACCGTCACCCAGATGGACGAGACCACCCAGCAGAATGCCGCGCTGGTCGAAGAAGCCACCGCCGCCGCGCGTTCGATGGAAGAACAGGCGGTGCAGCTCAGCGATGCAGTCGCGCTGTTCAAGATCGACCGTGTCGCCACGATCGCGCCGCCGGCCGCGGTCCGCGCGGCACCGGCGAAGCCGGCGGCGCGGGTTGCGAGCAAGGCCGGCGCGGC
>NZ_AQOJ01000708.1:0-630 GCF_000364685.1 Xanthomonas sp. SHU 166 | reverse complement strand
TGCCGGGGCCGAGCAGGCCGGCGGCATCGACGTCGGCGCGGTTGACCAGCAGCGGCGGCGACAACTGCATCAGCTCGCCGGAGGCATCCGGTTCGGCGCGCAGCACCCGGGTCACGCGCAGCGTGCCGGCGCCGAACTCCAGCGCATCGCCGAGCTTCAGCCCCAGCGCCTCGAGCAGGCGCGGATCGGCATACGCTTCGCCGCGCGGCGGCGGACCGGCGCGTTCGCTGCCGGCGCCGACGGTGTCGCGCGCGACCAGCAACGCGCCGCGCAGCGGATAGCCCGCGCCCACCGCCTTGATGTTGGCCATCTGGCTGGCGTCGCCATGGAACAGCACGCTGGGGAAACTGACCATGCGCGTACTGCGCAGCCCGCGCCGTTGCGCTTCCTCGGCGAAGGCGGCGGGGATGTCCTGGCGCCCGCTGACGCCGAGGTCGCCGCCGATCACCTCGGCGGCGCTGCCGGTCAGCGCCAGGGTCACCCGGTCGACCAGGGTGCCGACCGCGGTCATCACCGCCACGCCCAGCACCAGCGCGGCGAACACGGTCAGCAGATCGCCGGCGAACAGCTCGCGGCGCAGTGCGCGCGCGGCATGGCGCAGTACGTTCATGCGGCATCCGCCGCGTCGGC
>NZ_AQOJ01000707.1:0-7125 GCF_000364685.1 Xanthomonas sp. SHU 166 | reverse complement strand
GAGCCGGTAGCGGTGTTCGCAGCGCTGCGCCAGGCGCATGTCGTGGGTGACCAGCACCAGGGTGGTGTCGCTGCCTTCGTTGAGCGCGAACAGCAGGTCGCTGATCTGTTGCCCGGTGGCCTGGTCGAGGCTGCCGGTGGGCTCGTCGGCGAACAGGATGCGCGGCCGCGCCACGAAGGCGCGCGCCAGCGCCACGCGCTGCTGCTCGCCGCCGGACAGTTGCCGCGGGTAGTGCCGCGCCCGCGCGCTCAGCCCGACCGCCTCCAGTACCTCGCGCACCCGCGCCGGATCCTCGCGTCCGGCCAACTCCAGCGGCAGCGCGATGTTTTCCGCCGCGGTCAGCGACGGCAGCAGATGGAAACTCTGGAACACGAAGCCGACCTCGCGCGCGCGCAGCGCGGCGCGCGCTTCCTCGTCCAATGCGTTGAGCGACTGCCCGGCCAGCACGATCTCGCCGCGCGTGGGCAGGTCGAGGCCGGCCAGCAGGCCGAGCAGGGTGGTCTTGCCGGAGCCGGAGGCGCCTACGATGGCGACGCTGTCGCCTTCACCGATGGTCAATCCGACCTTGTCGAGAATGTGGACCGTACCCTCCGGTCCGCTGACGGATTTGCCGACATCGCGTACGTCGATGGCGATGCTGGCGCGAAGCGTGGGGGCCTGACTGTCGATGAGGGAATCTCCAATGCGTGGCGACGAGACGAGAAGCAAGCGGGCCTGGATGCGCCGCGCCTGGCTGCTGCTGGCATGGTGGGTGCTGCTGCCCGCCATCGCCTGTGCCAAAGGTGCGACGGGGCCGGTGCTGGTGCTCGGCGACAGCCTCAGCGCGGCGCACAACATTCCGGTGCAGTCCGGCTGGGTGGCTTTGCTGGACAAGCGCCTGCAGCAACAGATGCGGGCGCCACCGGCGGTGGTCAATGCCAGCATCAGCGGCGAGACCTCCTCCGGCGCGCTGACCCGCCTGCCGGCGCTGCTGCAGAAGCACCGGCCGTCGGTGGTGGTCATCGAACTCGGCGGCAACGACGCGTTGCGCGGGCTCAGCCCGGCCGAACTGCGCGGCAACCTGGAGAAGATGATCGTGCTCAGCCGTGACGCCGGCGCGAAGGTGCTGTTGCTGGGCATCGATGTGCCGCCGAACTACGGACCGGGCTACCGCCAGCGCCTGCGCGCGGTCTATGCGGACCTGGCCAAGCAATACCGGACGGGCCTGCTGCCGTTCCTGCTGGAGGGCGTGGCGCTGAACCCGTCGCTGATGCAGGGCGATGGCCTGCACCCCACCGCGGCGGCCCAGCCCAAGGTGCTGGACAATGTCTGGCCTCAGCTCAAACCATTGATCGCGCAGTAGTTTTTTTGTTGCTCAGGCAGATGAAGCGGCCTTCACGCCGCCACCACCGCCCATCCGGCATGTTTCACAAAGCTGAAGACTGAGGAAGCGTTATGCGTCAGACCAAGGAAACATCCGGGCTCGTGCTGGTCGTGGAAGACAACCGCAATATTTCCGAGATGATCGGCGAGTACCTGGAAGGCCGCGGGTTCGAAGTGGATTACGCCTGCGACGGCCTGGACGGCTACCGCCTGGCGGCGGAGAACAGCTACGACGTGGTGGTGCTGGACCTGATGCTGCCGCGTCTGGATGGCATCGAAGTGTGCCGCCGCCTGCGCAACGACGCGCGCAAGTCGACCCCGGTGCTGATGCTGACCGCGCGCGACACGCTCGACGACAAGCTCACCGGCCTGGGCTTCGGTGCCGACGACTACCTGACCAAGCCGTTCGCGATCCAGGAACTGGAAGCCCGCCTGCGCGCGCTGATCCGCCGCGAGCGCCGGCAGGTCGGCTCGGAAGTGCTGAAGGTGGCCGACCTGGTGCTGGATCCGGTGAGCATGCGTGCCACCCGTGCCGGCACCGAGTTGCAGCTGTCGCCGATCGGCCTGCGCCTGCTGACCATCCTGATGCGCGAATCGCCGCGCGTGGTCACCCGCCAGGAGATCGAGCGCGAGATCTGGGGCAACGGCCTGCCGGACTCGGACACCCTGCGCAGCCACCTGTACAACCTGCGCAAGATCATCGACAAGCCGTTCGACCGCCCGCTGCTGCACACCGTGCAGAGCGCCGGCTACCGCATCGCCGACATCGCCCAGCCGATGAGCTGAGGCAACGCCCGATCGTGGACCCCGCAGCGGCCCCGGTGAACGGGGCCGCTTGCACGAAAGGCTCACGATCGGCCTTCCTATAATCGCGGCAACGATCACGGATGCCGTATGCCGCACGGGTTGCCGCGCAAACTTCGCCTCGCCCTGATCGCCCGCATCGTGTTTGCGGGCTGTGTGGTCACGCTTGCCAGTTATCTGGTGGTCGCGATCGTGCAGCATTCGCTGGTCGGCTCGATCCTGAAGCAGGAGGCGCGCTACTACTGGCGCCTGCGCGCGCAGCTGCCGCAGCAACCGCCGCCCAACAGCCACAGCCTGCGCGGTTATCTGGTGCCGGCCGGGCAATCCGATGCGGCGGTGCCTGCCGACCTGCGCGGGTTGGCGCCAGGCCTGCACGAAGATCGCCCTGGCGGCGAGATGGTGCTGGTCGACCAGACCGAGAACGGGCGCCTGTACCTGGTGTTTTTGCGCGCACCGGCGCAGCGGCTGGCGTTCTGGTTCGGCGTGGTGCCGACGTTGCTTACCCTGATCGCGGTGCTGGTGGTGGCCTGGCTGACCTGGCGGGTGTCGCGGCGCTTGCTGTCGCCGATGAACTGGCTGGCGCGGCGGGTCTCGCGCTGGGATCCGCGGCATCCTGCCGCCGCCGAATTGGCCCCGGAAAACCTGCCGGCCGACGTACAGGGCGAGGCGCGGCAACTGGCCGCCGCCCTGCATGCGCTGGCCCTGCGCGTCACCGACCACGTCGCCCGCGAACGCAACTTCACCCGCGATGCCAGCCACGAGCTGCGCACCCCGCTGACGGTGATCCGCGTCGCCACCGACATCGCCATGACCGAGCAGGAACTGCCGCCGCGCCTGCACCGCAGCCTGCAGCGCATCCAGCGCGCCGGCCGCGACATGGAGGCGGTGATCGACGCCTTCCTCATCCTGGCGCGGGAAGCGGACGTGGTGCCGCAGAGCGAACTCTTCGAGATCGCCGACGTGGTCGAGTACGAGGCCGAGAACGCGCGCGAACTGCTGATCGGCAAGCCGGTGACCCTGAGCGTGCGCGTGCTGGCCTCGGCGACATTGCATGCGCCGCCGCGCGTGCTCCACGTGGTGGTCAGCAACCTGCTGCGCAACGCCTGCAGCTACACCGACGCCGGGCGCATCGAGGTCGAGGTCGAGGCCGACCGCATCCGCATCCGCGACACCGGCATCGGCATGTCCGAGGACGCTTTGCGGCACGCCTTCGAGCCGTTCTTCCGTGCCGAGCCGGAGCGCCCGCAAGGCACCGGGCTGGGCCTGTCGATCGTGCGCCGGCTGTGCGACCGTTTCGGTTGGCAGGTGGCCCTGGAAAGCGCCGAGGGCGGCGGCATTCTTGCGACCGTGCGGTTCCCGCCGGTCACGTGAGCGCCCGCGCACGGCGGCGCGGGCGCGTCACGGTTCAATCCTTCAGGTACGGACGCAGGGTGTCGCGCCACAGCGCGTAGCCGGCCGCGTTCATGTGCAACTTGTCCGGTCCGAACAGCTCGGCGCGCGGCTGCCCGTCGGCACCCAGCATCGGCGTGTACACGTCGACGAACTGCACCTGCTTCAGGCTTGCGGCGGCCTTGCGGATCAGCGCGTTGGCCTCGGCCATCTTCGGCATCAGCGCCGCGCGCGAGGGGCTGGGCTTGATCGACAGATAGACGATGCGGGTCTTGGGCAGGTCGCGGTGCACGCGGGTCGCGAAGGCCACGAAGTCGTCGCGCACCTGCTGCGGACTGCGGCCGCTGTTGAGGTCGTTGTCGCCGGCGTAGAACACGATCAGGCGCGGCTTGTACGGCACCACGATGCGGTCGGCATACCAGGTGCTGTCGCGGATCTCCGAGCCGCCGAAGCCGCGGTTGAGCGTCTGCACGCCCGGAAAATCCGTGGCCAGCGAGGTCCAGAAGCGGATCGAGGAACTGCCGACGAACAGCACGCCACCGGGTTTGACCGGATGCGCGGCATCGTCCTTGGCGAAACGCGCCATGTCCTCTTCCCAGGCCGCATTGGAGACCTGGTCGGGCACGCTGGGCGGCGGGGGTGGGGTGAGCGCCAGCGCCGGCGACAGGCCCAGCAGGGACAGGCTGAACAGACTCAGGGCGAGCAGCGGTGCGCGCAGCGGCGAACGGGGCATGACGCCTCCTCGAAGCAAGGGGATCGGCGATGGTGCCGCAGGCACGACATGCAGGCAAATCCGCGGCGATGCCGGCGGTGCCGCGGGGCTTGTGGCAAAATTGCCGCCTATCCCGCTGCGCCTTGCCCATGACCGATTCCTTCCGGCCGTCGTCGTCGCGTCCCCGTTCCCTGGGGCGGGGCTGAGCCGTGGCCGACCAGTTCGGGCATCTGCCGCGTGGACCGCGCCGCATGCTGATGGCGGCACGCTGGTCGTGGCAGGGGCTGCGCGCGGCTTGGCTGCACGAATCCTCCTTCCGCCTGGAGGTGTGCCTGTTCCTGATCTTGGCGCCGCTGGCGCTGTGGCTGGGGCAGGGGCCGGTGCAGCAGGTGCTGATGATCGGCTCGCTGCTGCTGGTGCTGGCGGTGGAACTGCTCAATTCGGCGATCGAAGCGGTGATCGAGCGCTACGGCCCCGAGCATCACGAACTGGCCGGGCGCGCCAAGGACATGGGCTCGGCCGCGGTCTTCGTGATGCTGGCCAACGTGGTGCTGTGCTGGGGCCTGATCCTGGTGCCGCGCCTGCTGTGATCGCCGCCCGTTTCTTCTTCCGTTAAAGGATCCGACGCCATGGCCCTCGAGTTTCTCGCCGACCCCAACACCTGGCTGACGCTGTTGACGCTGAGTGCGTTGGAGATCGTGCTGGGCATCGACAACCTGGTGTTCATCTCCATCGCCGTGGGCAAGCTGCCGGAAGCGCAGCGCCCGGCCGCGCGCAAGTTCGGCATCGCGGTGGCGTGCCTGACCCGCATCGCGCTGCTGGTGTCGCTGGCGTTCCTGGCGCGCATGCAGGGCGAGCTGTTCAGCGTCGCCGGCATGGGCATCTCGATCCGCGACCTGGTGCTGATCGTCGGCGGCCTGTTCCTGCTGGTGAAGGGCACGATGGAGATCCGCGAGCTGATCACCGGCGGTGAGGACGAAGACCCCACCACCAGCAAGGCCTCGGGCGTGTTCTGGATGGTGATCGCGCAGATCGCGGTGATCGACATCGTGTTCTCGCTGGATTCGGTGATCACCGCGGTGGGCATGGCCCAGCACATCCCGGTGATGATCGCCGCGGTGCTGCTGGCGGTGGCGGTGATGCTGCTGGCGGCCAATCCGCTGGGCCGCTTCATCGACGCCAACCCGACGGTGAAGATGCTGGCGCTGGCCTTCATCCTGATGATCGGCGTGGTGCTGATCCTGGACGGCCTGGACGTGCACGTGCCCAAGCCCTACATCTACGCGGCGATGGGCTTCTCGGTGCTGGTGGAGTGGCTGAACCTGCTGATGCGCCGGCGCGCCGCCGCGCACCAGGTGCCCGGCGCCGGCAAGTGGTGAGCCACCGCTGAGGTCGGCTGCGTTTTCACCGGCGGCGTGGCAAGCTGCGCGCAGTCATTCGCCGGAGTCCTCGCATGCGCCTGTTGTCCCGCTCCCTGTTCCTGGCCGCGCTGGCGGTGTTGCTGTCCGGCTGCGGCTACAACGCGATCCAGCAGAAGGACCAGGCGGTCAAGGCCGGCTGGTCGGAAGTGCTGAACCAGTACAAGCGCCGCGCCGACCTGGTGCCGAACCTGGTCAACACGGTCAAGGGCTATGCCGACCAGGAGCGGCAGGTGCTGACCGACGTGACCAACGCCCGTGCCCGCGTCGGCCAGGTGCAGGTCAACGCCGACGACGCCGCCTCGCTGCAGCAGTTCCAGCAGGCGCAGGGCCAGTTGTCCAGCGCGCTGTCGCGGTTGCTGGTGGTCAGCGAGAACTACCCGAACCTCAAGTCCGACCAGGCCTTCCGCGACCTGCAGGCGCAGCTGGAAGGCACCGAGAACCGCATCACCGTGGCGCGCGGTCGCTACATCCAGGCGGTGCAGGACTACAACACCTACATCCTGTCCTTCCCGCAGGTGCTCACCGCCAAGATGTTCGGCTACAAGGAGAAGCCTAACTTCTCGGTGGAGAACGAGGCGCAGATCTCCGAGGCGCCGGCGGTGAACTTCGGCGGCCAGCCGGCGTCCCCGCCGCAGCAGCCGCAGCAGCCGGCACCGGCGCACTAAGCGCCGCCGCGGGCCGGCGTGACCGTGCGTTTCACATTCGTGATGGCTGGGCGCGCTGCCGTATCGGCGGCGTCGCCTGGCGCTGCTCGCCGTGCACCTCGCCGCCGGCTCGCCGGCGTCTGGCTGGTGCTGCTGCTGGCGTTGCTGCCCTGGCTGGCCTGGGCGCAGACCGAGGCGTCGATCCCGGCGCTGGACGCGCCGGTGGTCGACACCACCGGCACGCTGACGCCGAACCAGCGCCTGGAGTTGGACCGGCAGGCGGTGCAGTTGCAGCAGCGCAAGGGCAGCCAGCTGCAGGTGCTGGTGGTGCCCAGCACCGCGCCCGAGAGCATCGAGCAATACACCCAGCGCGTGTTCGACCAGTGGAAGCTCGGCCGCAAGGGCGTGGACGACGGCGTCCTGCTGGTGGTGGCCAAGGACGACCGGCGCGTGCGCATCCAGCCCGGCTATGGCCTGGAAGGCGCGATTCCCGACGCCACCGCCAACCGCATCATCCAGGAGTACCTGGTGCCGCGCTTCCGCGCCGGCGACTACAGCGGCGGGATTTCCGAAGCGACCGCGATGCTGGTCAAGCTGATCGACGGCGAAGCGTTGCCGGCGCCGGTCAGCGCGCACGCCTCGGCCTCGCGCGGCGGCGGCCTGGGATTCGGTTTCTTCGCCGGCCTGTTCGCGGCGCTGGTCGCGCAGGTGTTGTTCGCGCGGCTGTCGCGCCCGGTGCGCGGCGTGCTGAGCGGCGTGGTCGGCGGCGGCGTCGGCCTGCTGCTGAGTCTGT
>NZ_AQOJ01000706.1:0-499 GCF_000364685.1 Xanthomonas sp. SHU 166 | reverse complement strand
GCGCTGGCCTGCGCCGGCGGCCTGGCCGGCATGTTCGTGCCGCATCCGCCGGTGGTCGCCAGCGGCCCCGGCCCGGCACCGGTGCCGGTGACCCCGGCGCAGGCGCAGCGCGACTGGAGCCACTACGGCAATACCGCCGGCGGCAGCCGCTTCGCCGCGCTGGACCAGATCGGCCGCGGCAACGTCGGCCAGTTGCAGGTGGCCTGGACCTACCGCACCGGCGACATCGCAATCAGCGACGGCAACGGCGCCGAAGACCAGACCACCCCACTGCAGATCGGCGAGACGCTGTACGTGTGCACCCCGCACAACAACGTCATCGCGCTGGACGCCAGCAGCGGCCGGCAGCTGTGGAAGCACGAGATCAACGCGCAGTCCTCGGTCTGGCAGCGCTGCCGCGGCCTGGCCTACTTCGATGCCGACGCACCGCTGGCCCAGCCCAGCGCCGCCAACGCCTCGCCGGTGGCGGCGGCGGCGCTGCCGGCCGGCGCCAACTGCC
>NZ_AQOJ01000705.1:0-11107 GCF_000364685.1 Xanthomonas sp. SHU 166 | reverse complement strand
TGCCGCGACCCTGCGCCGCCAGCTCGGCGCCGCGCGCCAGCGCACCGTGGACTGCGGCACGCTGCGCTAGAATGCCGCACCTGCCCGTTCACGGCGCCGCGCCGTCGCGCGTGCCGAGGCCCGCGCCAGCAGGTAGACTGCCCCGGGCCCGCCCGCGGGCGTCGTCCACCTTGCCGCTTTAGCTCAGTCGGTAGAGCAACTGTCTTGTAAACAGTAGGTCATCCGTTCGATTCGGATAAGCGGCACCATCTAATCCCCTGTAAAACAAAGGTTTGCATCGTGCAAGCCTTCGCCGTCCCTGCTTGTTCGCCGGCTTCGTGCCTACTCAGTGCCTACTTGTTCGTAGCGTTCGCGGTCGCCGCGGTCCTTGCAAACAGCAGGTTATCCGCTCTGTTAAGATAAGCGGCACCATTGATTTAGGTAAAAAAGTAGTGCGTGCACTCCGTAAGCGCGGTTTCCCACTTGATCCGCAGTGCGCGCCGCGGAGCAGTATTAATCAGTGAGGCGTCGCTAAATTGGCACTCCTGCACGATTCTTCCTAAGATTGTGCCGGACAGCGCTAAGCTCTGGCTTGCCATAATGTAGCTACGGGGAAATTACAGTGAAGGTAACAATTAGCGATTGGCTTATTATCTTGGCGACAGTGCTTGGCCCCATTCTCGCTGTGCAGGCTCAAAAATGGGTGGAGCGGAAGCGCCGCGTTTCCGACATGCGCTCCTGGATATTTACAACATTGATGACGACGCGCGCTAATCGACTGACTGCGCCTCACATTGAAGCGCTGAATTCGATCACGATCGCTTTCAATGACAGTGGTAGGAGGCTACGCTCCAGGAAGTGCCAATTGGTTCTGGACAGATGGCGAAAGTACATCGCCCATCTGAACATTAGGCTTGGGGGTGATCGCGATGAGCTAATCCGGCACAACACCCAGATTGTCGAGCTCTTTACAAATCTTCTTGAATCCATGGCAGCGGAACGTGGGTTTGAGTTCGATCGCGTCGAAATTGCAAACGGTGCTTATCACCCGCAGGCCGTCGTGGATAATACGGAAATGGGAAGCGCGGTGATGGAGAACGCTCTCAGAGTTCTGAGAGGCGATCAAGCTATTCAGATCTACGTCGGCGGGCAGCAGCCGAGCTAATAGCTCATCTCTACCCAACGAAAAGAGTTGCTTATTGGTTGAGTGCATCATGCCAGCATGGTCCGAAGTGGACAGTGACTACTCCAATTCGCGCCGCTTGAGGTGGAGCACACATGCCTGTTGCCAAGGTTGCCTTACTGCAATGCACCGCTGAACTCTTGGTTCTACGTCAGCACAAACTCCGGCCCTGCATTGGGTAAGTCTCGCAGGCACTGATGCTGTCTAGCACCGCCCCGCCTGCTGCGCCGCGGCGGGTCGTGCCATGTCGGTCCCGCTAGACTGGGCCACTTTTTTTGGCTGGAGCGTATGCGCATGAAGTCGTCCTTTCTGCCGGTGTCCCTCATCGGCGTGCCTACCGACATCGGGGCCGGCCACCGCGGTGCGCGCATGGGGCCGGAGGCACTGCGCATCGCCGGCCTGCACGAGGCGCTGGCCAATCGTGGCGTGGAGGTGCGCGACATCGGCAACATCGATGGCCCGCGCAATCCCTGGCAGGCGCCGGTCGACGGCTACCGCCACCTGGACGAGGTGGTGGCCTGGAACCGCGCGCTGATGGAGGCCAGCTACGCCGAGCTGCGCGCCGGGCGCATGCCGATCGTGCTCGGCGGCGACCATTGCCTGGGCATCGGTTCGATCACCGCGGTGGCGCGGTACTGCCGCGAGCAGGGCCGCAAGCTGCGCGTGCTGTGGCTGGACGCGCATTCGGACTTCAATACCAGCGAGGTCACGCCGTCGGGCAACGTGCACGGCATGCCGGTGGCCTGCCTGTGCGGGCTGGGCCCGCAGGCGCTGACCGAGCTCGGCGGCAGCGCGCCGGCGTTGCGCCCGGAGCAGGTGCGGCAGATCGGCATCCGCTCGGTCGACCCGGACGAGAAGCGCCTGATCAAGCAGCATCGCGTGGACGTGTACGACATGCGCTACATCGACGAGATGGGCATGAAGCGGACCATGGAGGCGGCGCTGGACGGGCTCGACGCCGACACCCATCTGCACGTCAGCTTCGACGTGGACTTCCTCGACCCCAGCATCGCCCCGGGTGTCGGCACCACCGTGCCCGGCGGCCCCAACTACCGCGAGGCGCAGCTGGTGATGGAGATGATCGCCGACAGCGGGCGCATGGCCTCGCTGGACATCGTGGAGCTGAATCCGGTGCTGGACCACCGCAACCTGACCGCGGAGCTGGCCGTGGACCTGGTGGAGAGCCTGTTCGGCAAATCGACCCTGATGCGGGACTGAGCGACGCGGGCTCACCCTGAATGGGTCGCCGGTTCATTCACGTGAAATCCACAGTCGTGACGGCAGATTCACCCCCAGACGGTAGCGCGGCGACGCCTATCGCCGCCCACCCCGACCACCTGCGATTGCCGAGGACGACCCGATGAAGCGACTGACTACCCTGTTGATGCTGACCCTGTTTTGCGCTGGTGTGCTGACCGGCTGCAACACCGTTGCCGGCGCCGGCAAGGACATGCAGAAGGCGGGCGAGAAGGTGGAAGACACCGCCAAGGATTGCAGCGCGGGCAAGTGCTGAGTTTCGCGCGGCCTGCGTGCCGCGTCCCATGACCAAGTAAGCAAGGAGTGAACCTATGAAGCGTACGTTTGCGTGGATGCTGCTGGCGATGTTCTCGGTGGGCCTGCTGGCCGGTTGCAACACCGTTGCCGGTGCCGGCAAGGACGTGCAGAAGGCGGGCGAGAAGGTCCAAGACGCCGCCAAGAACTGAGCCTCGTCTCGGTGACCAGAAACGGGTCGGCTTGCCGGCCCGTTTTCTTTGCGCGGCTGCCGACCACGGTGTAACGGTTCACGATGCTCATGCATCGCTGACGCTGCGTTGATCGGTTCGCGACGCAGGCCGCGCAATGCTGCGCGGGCGGCGTACGGCGCCGCTTACACATCACGAGAGATGCCATGAACAAAGACATCATTGCCGGCAAGTGGACCCAGCTCAAGGGCAAGATCAAGGCGCAGTGGGGCGACCTCACCGACGACGACTTCGACGTCGCCGAAGGCAATACCCAGTACCTGGCCGGCAAGCTGCAGGAGCGTTACGGCTGGGCGCGCGATCGCGCCGAGAAGGAAGTGCACGCGTTCCGCGACAGCCTGGGCAAGGAATACCACGACTGAGGCGCACACCGCCGCAGGGTCGTCGACACGGGCCGCATTGCGGCCCGTGCTTTTTTGGGTGCGCGGGGAGCTCAGCGCTCCGGCGGATCGGGCACGTAGTCGCCGGGAAACGCACTTGGCGCAACCGCCACGCGCCGCGGAAGTAGGTCGCGCGGCAGCACGCCGCGTGCGATCAGCCGTGCGCGGCTGTCGTAGCGCAGCTCGGTCCGTTGCATCGGCACGTCGCTGGCGCGCTCGAACTCGGTGACGCGCGAGGGCGACCACTCGCGCGCGCCGTGGCCGGTGCCCAGGCGCTGCTGCACGCGGGCAGCGGAGGTGCCTTCGCGTGCATACGCGCGTGCGTCCGCGGACGGTGCCGCCGCGAGGGGCGCGGCCGCACTGCGTTGCGGGGCGGCCGCTGCCGGTGCAGGCAGTGCGTCCGGCGCCGGGACGCCGGGCGTTGCCGCGCGCGCTGCTGCGTTGGAAGCTCTCTCGGCGTCGACGCCTGCGTCCCCCGGGACGGTATCGGGCCATGCCCGCGCTTCGTCGAACACCGCCATGCCGATCACGCCGACGTTGCGCGGGCGCCCGGTCCGTGCCGCATAACTGTCCTCCAGGTCGGTGAACACGAACTGCGCCACGTCCTCGGACGATTTGCGCCATCCGGCGATCTCGGTTTGTTGCCACGGCGCCAGCACATAGCCGCGCTGGTCGCTGGCCGCGGTCTGGCCACTGACCGCGTTGACGCCGTCCACCGACAGCACCACCAGCACCCGCGCCCCGGTCAGGTTGGTCAGGCGCAGCGCGTAGCGGTGGCCTGGCGTGGCGGCGATCCAGCGCTCGCCGCGCCAGGCATGCGCGGGCAGCGGATCGTCGCCGGCATCGCGATCGATCACCTGCAACTGCACCGCCGGCGCCGAGCTCGGTGGCGAAGGCCATGGACGAAAGCCGCACAGCCCGCCGATGCACAGCAGCGCGAAGGCGAGCACGGCGAGGGAACGGGAACGGCGGGGCAGGGAAGGAGCAGGAACGTGCATCGCGGCGACTCCAGGACGGGGACGCCGGATTGAACGCACCACGCGCCGGAACGGGGTTGTCGCGCAGCGGGTAAACTCGCCGGGTTTCCCCCTGACCGTCCATTCCGCATGACCACCCGCGTTCTCACCGGCATCACCACCTCCGGCACGCCGCACCTCGGCAACTACGTCGGCGCCATCCGCCCCGCGCTGCAGGCCAGCCGGCGTCCCGGCATCGAGAGCTTCTTCTTCCTGGCCGATCTGCACAGCCTGATCAAGGCGCAGGACCCGGCGCGGACCCAGCGCTCGACCCTGGAGATCGCGGCGACCTGGCTGGCGGCGGGCCTGGATCCGGCGCAGGTGTGGTTCTACCGCCAGTCGGACGTGCCGGAGACCAACGAGCTGACCTGGTTTCTGACCTGCGTCGCCGGCAAGGGCATCCTCAACCGCGCGCATGCCTACAAGGCGGCGGTGGATAAGAACCGCGCCGACGGCGAGGACGACGATGCCGGGGTCACCGCCGGCCTGTTCATGTATCCGGTGCTGATGGCCGCCGACATCCTGCTGTTCAAGGCGCAGCAGGTGCCGGTGGGCCGCGACCAGATCCAGCACATCGAGATGGCGCGCGATTTCGCGCAGCGCTTCAATCACGTCTACGGCCGCGAGCACTTCGTGCTGCCCGATGCGCTGATCGACGAGCAGGTGGCGACGCTGCCCGGGCTGGACGGGCGCAAGATGAGCAAGAGCTACGACAACACCATTCCGCTGTTCGCCCCGCGCGAGGAGCTGAAGAAGCGGGTGTTCGCCATCGTCACCGATTCGCGCGCGCCCGGCGAGCCGAAGGAGACCGAGGGCTCTGCGCTGTTCCAGCTGTACCAGGCCTTCGCCAGCGCCGAGGAGACGGCCGCGTTCGCGCAGGCGTTCGCCGCCGGCATCGGCTGGGGCGAGGCCAAGCAGCAGCTGTTCGAGCGCATCGATGCCGAGATCGCGCCGATGCGCGTGCGCTACGAAGCGCTGATGGCGCGTCCGCAGGACATCGAGGCGATCCTGCGCGACAACGCGCAGCGCCTGCGCGAACGCTATGCGATCCCGTTCCTGGCCGAGTTGCGGCACGCGGTGGGCCTGCGCGACCTGTCGGCGCAGGCCGATGGCGCCACCGCAGCGGCGGCGGCCAAGCAGGCGCTGCCGAGCTTCAAGCAGTACCGCGAGGCCGACGGCCAGTTCTACTTCAAGCTGCTCGATGGCGAGGGCGTGCTGCTGTTGCAGAGCGGCGGCTTCGCCTCGCCGCGCGATGCCGGGCAGACCATCGCTGCGCTCAAGCAGGCCGCACAGGCCGACGCGCTGCAGGCGGCGCCGGTGACCCTGGAGGCACCGGCCGAGACGGTGCTGGCGGCGCTGGCGCGGCTGCGCGAGGCGGGCTGAGCGCTCGCGCGGCGGTCCGTCGTAGAAGCGGCTTCGGCCGCGACAGGCATTCCCAGGAATGCTTGTCGCCTAGGAATGCCTGTCGCGGCTGAAGCGGCTCCGACAGGGCGGCACTAGCCTTGTCGGAGGATTGCATTGTGGGAGGGACTTCAGTCCCGACGACGGATGGTGTCAGGCGGCGTTCGGCTTCGCTTGTCGCGGCTGCATGACGGTCGACAAATGACGCGTTCCATCGCGACATCCGAAGCGCGTGTGTTTGCCTGCCGCATGCAGTCGGGACTGAAGTCCCTCCCACAATGGGCTGTCGGGTCTGCGGCGTTTCCGTTATTCGTCCTCATCCGGTCCTTGCCGCCCGGCACTGGCAGCATCCTCCATACCGCCTAGAATGGAGCCTCGCCCAGCCACGCTTCTGCGCCATGCCACGCGATCCCAGCATCCATCTCGTCGATACCGGCTTCCAGCGCGCGCAGTTCGATGCCGCGTACCTGATCGTGGAGAACGGGCGCGGCGCCTTCGTCGACTGCGGCACCAGCCATGCGGTGCCGCTGTTGCTGGACGCGCTGACGCGCGCCGGCCTGGCGCCGGCCGACGTGGACTGGCTGATCCTCACCCACGTGCACCTGGACCACGCCGGCGGTGCGGGTGCGCTGCTGCAGCACCTGCCGAACGCGCGCCTGCTGGTGCATCCGCGCGGTGCGCCGCACATGATCGATCCGGCGCGGCTGATCGCTGGCGCCACCGCGGTGTACGGCGAGGCGGAGATGGCGCGCAGCTACGGCAGCATCGTGCCGGTGCCGGCGGAGCGCGTGGTGGTGGCCGAGGACGGCCATCGCCTGTCGCTGGCCGGGCGCGAGCTGCTGTGCATCGACACCCCCGGGCACGCCCGCCATCACCTGTGCGTCTGGGACGCACGCAGCCGCAGCTGGTTCAGCGGCGACACCTTCGGCCTGTCCTACCGCGAGCTGGACAGCACGCGCGGCGCGTTCGCGATCCCGACCTCGTCGCCGGTGCAGTTCGAGCCGGAAGCGATGCAGGCCTCGATCCAGCGCATGCTCGGCTACGCGCCGCAAACGCTGTACCTCACCCACTACGGTCCGGTGGAGGGCGCCGAGACGCTGGCGGCGGAACTGCTGGAGCAACTGGAGGCGATGGTGGCGATCGCGCGCGGCTGCGACGGCCGCTCCGACCGTCATCGTTGCCTGGTCGCGGCGCTGACCGCGCTGTATCTGGAGCGGGCGCGCCTGCATGGCTGTCCGCTGGACGATGCCGGTGTGGAGCGTGTGCTGCACATGGACATCGAACTCAATGCGCAGGGCCTGGCCTGCTGGCTGGATCGTCCCGCGCGCTGAACGGCGGCCGGTTTCGCGCACGCGAATGCGTCGCCGTGCTGTCTCCGCACGACGCCATTCTCTACACTGTGCGGCCCGCTTGTTGCCAGGTCGTGACCGTGAACCCGATGCGCATGTTGCTGCTGTCCGCTTCCCTGTTCATGGGAGGTGCGGCACAGGCGGCCAACGATGCGCTGGCCGGCGACGCGGGCGGCGACGCCGATGCCTTGGAGCGGCATGCCTTGCCGGCGAACAGCGATTCCTCCGAGGCCCGTGGTCCGGCGACGCCGGGCTGAGCGACGCCGGCCGAGCGAGATGCGAGTGCCATCAGAGCACGTTGGCTGCGCAGTGCCAGGGCCGTTGGCCGGCGACACGCGCGGTTGCGCTGGGTGCGCGGGAGAAGGAGATCTTCGCGGGTGGCGCAAGGCCACGCGTAGGAGCAGCTTCAGCCGCGACGGGGCGTGACCGGCAATGCCTGTCGCGGTTGAAGCCGCTCCTGCGAGAGAACAACGCGGTGTTCGGCAAGGCTGCGAAAAGCGCGCTAGAAGCGGCCTGAAGCCGTTTCTACCGTGCCAGGTGCGGGCCGGTGCCGCAAGCGACCATGCCGCACTGCTCAGGCAGTGGTGTCGATCAACCCGCCGACGATGCCCTGATTGAGCAGGTCGCCGGTGACCGTCCCGCTGAGGCTGGGATCGGACTGCAGCAGCGACGACAGCTGCGGGGTCAGGCCCTGGCCGCTGAAGACGCCGGAGGCGTTGTACAGGCCCGGGGTCGACGGCGGGGCGGTGATGGTGCCGAGCAGGCCCTGGTCGTACGTCTGCGTGGCCTGGTCGAGGGTGGGATACGGCCCGGTGCCGGTCGAGGTCGACGCGCCGGTGGACGAGGTCGACGAGCCGGCGGTCGAGGTGGAGGTGCCGGCAGACGAGGTCGAGGCTGCATCGGTGGGGCCGGCGCTGACGATGCTGTTGAACAGCCCGGCCGCGTTGTAGGTCAGGCCCGTGTCGGCCGGGATGGTTCCCGCGAGGCCGCCGAGGCTGAAGATCACCGAGGCCTCGCCGGACAATTCCACCGCCTGCTGCACCGCGGCCTGATCGGTGCTGGCCACGATCGGGTTGCCGGCTTGAGCCGAACCGCTGGAGGCACTCGCTGCGGAAAAGCCATAGGGCGACGTGCCATAAGGCGTGACGGTGCCGAGCGGCGACAGTGCGGTATCGATGGCCATGGCAGTGCGCAGCGAGCAGGTGTGTGTGCGTACAGATACGCCCGTGCGGCTGAACCGTCTCTTAGGTTTTTCGGGGGCTGCGGAGCGCCGGAGCGGGCTGCAGTTGCGCTGTCATGGACGTCGGCTGATCGGTGGAAACTTCAGTGGTCAGAACTGCATGGAGCAGCACACTCATCGCGCGAGGCCGGTCTCGTTTCTTCGGCCAGAGCGCGGCGCGGGTCGGCCATGCGCAGTGGCGGCAGCTGACGCGACCTGGTTGAGATCCTTCATCTGCTGCGCGCTGCTGGTCTGGCTGTTGACGCGCCCATGCGGACCTGCAGCGCCGCGGCCTGATGATCACGGTGGAGCGCCGGGCGCCGCTGGCGGTGGCTGCGGTGCCGGTGTGGATGCCCGTGCGGCACCCGACGCATCGTCGCGCCAGCGGCTCATCGCTGCCTCGTCGCGCCGGCGCGACCTTGAGGCAGTCGGCGCCCTCAGTGCGATGGGCGGCGTGGCTTGGCAGGTTTGCAGGGGTACCGTTTGGCCAGGGCCTGCACGACCAGGTCGCTGGCGCGCTCGTCCAGGCGCGCGTCGGGCAGCGCGCCGAGATCGGCGACCAGGGCCTGCACATCCGGTGGACCGGACTGGCCGGCCGGTCGGCACCATCGCGCGCCCTCGCTGCCGGCCGCGATGCCGAGCATGTAGGCAGCCGCCGTGCGCGAGGACACCATGACCCGCAGTTCCTGCGGTTGCTGCGGACCCAGGTCGTCTGCCAGCGAGCCATCCAGCGGGGCTTCCAGCAGCTGATGTCCGTTCAAGTCCCAGGGTCCGGCAGGCGGGCGTGCCGCGCTGTTGCTGCCCAGCGCCGCCAGCAGGGGCAGCGCGAGCCAGGTGCGGTGTGATGTCATCCACGACTCCTTTCTCGACGAGTGGTCTGCACGCCGCGGCGGTGCGGCACGCGCGGGTGAAGCGGCTTGCGCACAGACCAGGTGCTCTAGAATAGCGCCCCCGCTGTCTCTGGCGCCGTCCGATGCCTTCTGCTCCTGTCGCCGCTGCGCCTGCGCGCGGCGGCTTCGTCGTTCTCGCCCTGTTCCTGGTCTATGTCGTCTGGGGCTCGACCTATCTGGCGATCCGCTTCGCCCTGGAAGGCGGCGCGCCGCCGTTGAGCGTGGTCTCCGGCACGCGCTTCGTGATCGCCGGCAGCGTGCTGTACGCGGTGCTGCGCTGGCGCGGGGTGCCCGCGCCCACGCGCGCGCAGTGGCGGCCGCTGGCCATGCTCGGCGCGCTGATGCTGGTCTGCGGCAACGGCCTGGTGGTGCTGGCCGAGCGTCAGGTGTCCTCGGGGCTGGCGGCGGTGGCGGTGGCCTCGGTGCCGCTGTGGATGGCGCTGTTCGGCACGTTGCGCGGCCATCACGCCAGCCGCGGCGAATGGCTGGGCATCGTGGTCGGCTTCGCCGGCGTGGTGTGGCTCAACGCCGGCAGCAGCCTCAATGCCAGCCCGCTGGGCCTGGTGCTGCTGTTGATCGCGCCGGTCGGCTGGGCGTTCGGCTCGGTGTGGTCGCGCGGGCGCGATCTGCCGATGCCGTTCATGGCCGCCGCCGGGCAGATGCTGTGCGGCGGGGTGATGCTGGTGGCGATCGGCCTGCTCAGCGGCGAACGCCTGCACACCCTGCCGAGTACGCAGGGGATGCTGGCGGTGGCCTACCTGTGCGTGTTCGGCTCGATCGTCGCCTTCACCGCCTACGTGTGGCTGCTGCAGAACGTACGCCCGGCGCTGGCCGGCAGCTATGCCTACGTCAATCCGGTGATCGCGGTGGCGCTGGGCAGTTGGCTCGGCAACGAACGCTTTAGCGCCAGCGATTTCGGTGCGATGGGGGTGATCCTGGCCGGCGTGGTGGTGATCACCGTGGCGAGGACCCGGCGATGACCGCGGTCGCCGCGCAGGAGGCCCGGCGCGGCCTGTGGATCACCGCGGCGACCTTCGCGCTGTGGGGCGTGGTGCCGGTGTACTGGCACCTGCTGCAGGCGGTGCCGTCGCCGCACATCATCGCCCACCGCATCGTCTGGAGCACGCTGCTGGTGGTGGCCTGGCTGGTGTACAGCGCACGCCTGCAGTGGTGGCGGCGCATCGCCGCGCAGCCGCGCGCGCTGGCCACGCTGGCGCTGAGCAGCCTGGCGATCGCCTTCAACTGGGGCCTGTACATCTGGGCGGTCAATGCCGGCCATGTGATCGAGACCAGCCTGGGCTACTTCATCAATCCGCTGGTCAACGTGCTGCTCGGCGTGCTGGTACTGCATGAGCGGCTGCGCCCGCTGCAATGGCTGGCGGTGGCCTGCGCTGCGCTCGGCGTGGCCTGGCTGACCGTCGACGCCGGCACGTTGCCATGGATCGCGCTGGGCCTGGCCGGCTCGTTCGGGCTGTACGGCCTGCTGCGCAAGCTGGTGCAGGTGGATGCGGTGGCCGGGCTGGGGGTGGAGAGCCTGTACTTGTTCCTGCCGGCGCTGGGCTTCGTGCTGTGGGGCGAGGCCGGCCACGGCGGTGGCTTCGCCGGCGCGTGGGGCTGGCGCAACGACCTGCTGCTGGCATTCGGCGGCGTGGTCACCGCGGTGCCGCTGATCGGTTTCGCCTACGGCGTGCGACGCATCCCGCTGTCGCTGGTGGGGCTGCTGCAATACATCGCGCCAAGCCTGCAGCTGCTGCTGGGCGTGTGGTTCTTCCGCGAGCCGTTCGACGCGGGCAAGGCGATCGGCTTTGCCGCCATTTGGATCGGCTTGCTGTTGTTCGCCGGTGAGAGCCTGTGGCGGCGAGCGGGGATTAGGGATTAGGGATTAGGGATTCGCAAGAGCAGAAGCAGCGCAGCCCGCTGTTACGAATCCCCAATCCCGACTCCCTGC
>NZ_AQOJ01000704.1:0-2701 GCF_000364685.1 Xanthomonas sp. SHU 166 | reverse complement strand
CCAGCCGCATCGGCAGGCTGAGGTGGTTCTCGCCGGGCATCTCCAGGTAGTGCGCGCGCGGGGCGTCCAGCGCCAGCAGGCGGCCGTGCGCCACCGGGATGTGCTGGTCGGCGCTGCCGTGCAGCAGCAGCACGCAGGCCGGTGCGGCGCGTGCGGCGGCGGTGACGTCGACCTGGTCCAGGTTCAGCGCCAGGCGCTGGTTGGCGTTGGCGATCACCGCGTCCAGGTTCTGCCCGCCGTAGCGCCAGCGCGCCAGGTCCATCGCCGCGCTGGCCATCCAGCCGCGCGGGCGGCTGGCGAGCATGTGCGGGATCATGTCGCGGATGCCGCGGCCGGCGTTGGCGAAGGATTCCATCGCGACCACGCCGTCGACCTGGTCGCCGAGCTTCTGCGCGGCGAACAGCGCGGTGGCCGCGCCGTAGGACACGCCGAACAGGTACACCGGGCCCTGCACCTCGCCGCTGGCGCGCAGGGCGCGGATCACCGCGACCACGTCGTCGGACTCGCGGGTGCCGTAGCCGGCCGGGCCGCCGCCGGAGCGGCCGTGGTTGCGCAGGTCGATGCTGATGCTGCGGTAGCCGGCCTGGGCCAGGTCCAGCGACCACGGCAGCAGCGAGTCGCCGTCCATCATCCAGCCGTGCAGCAGCACCACGGTGCCGCGCGGGGCCATGTGCGTGGTCGGCGCCGGGGTGGCGACGTCCATGGCGAAATCGGCATGCTCGTGGCCGCTGGCGTCGCGGCCGGCGTGCTCGTAGCGGTAGCGCATGTGGTAATCGCCCGGGTCGATGGCGCGCCAGAAGATCGGGATGCCGCCCGGCACCACCACGTGGCCGCTGCGGTTGGGCAGGGTCGCCAGCAGGCTCTGGATGCGCTCCTCGTCCATCAACGGCGACACGCCGCCCGGCGCGACCAGGCGGTCGCTGAGCGAGGTGGAGGAGCAGGCGCTCAGCCACAGGCTGGCGCAGAGGACGAGCAGCAGGCGCAGGCGCGAGGACATGGGCGTGGCGGCGTGGAACCAAATGGCCGCGCAGGCTAGCGCCTCGGCGGCGGCCGTTCTACCGCGTTTCGATGACGGAACGATGACGCGTCAGCCGCCATTGGGCCTGGCCGGGACAGCGGTCCCGGCCCGGCGCGTTCAGCCCTGGCGCTACAGCGCGCGCAGGGCGGTGGTGATCGGCAGCCGCGCCGCGCGCAGCGCCGGGAACAGGCCGCCGACCAGGCCGATGCCCAGCGCCCACTTCAGCCCGGTCCACAGCAGCGGCGGGGACACCTTGAACTGGAATACCACCTGGCTGAAGTTGCTGCCCAGGGTGGAGACGCTGTAGCCGTTGAAGATCGCCCAGGCGATCAGCCCGCCCAGCACGCCGCCGAGCAGCGCCAGCAGCATGGTCTCCAGCATCACCGCCACCACCACCGGCAACCCGCGGAAGCCGAGCGCGCGCATCGTGGCGATCTCGCGGGCACGGGTGGCGACCGCCGCATACATGGTGTTGAGCGCGCCGAACACCGCGCCGATCGCCATGATGGTGCCGATGAAGGTGCCCAGGATCTCCAGCACCTTGCTGAGGTTGCCGCCCTGCTTGCGGTAGTACTCGCGGGTGGTGAACACGTCCAGCTTCAGCCGCGGGTCGGCGTCCATCGCCGCCTTGAACTGGCGGAAGCCGTCCTGGCCCTGGGTGCGCACGCTGATCGACTGGTAGGCGCTGCGGTTGTAGGTGGTGGCCAGGGTCTGGGTGTCGGTCCACAGTTCCGAGTCGTGCGCGTCGCCGCTGGCGAACACGCCGACCACGGTCCAGGCCTGGTTGCCCAGGGTCAGGGTCTGGCCGAGCTGCAGGCCGCGGAACTGCGACTGCGCGCCCTTGCCGACCACGATCTCGCGCAGGCCCGGTTGGAAGCGACGGCCCTGCAGGAGCTTGACCTTGTCGTGCACCGCCCAGCCCTGCTCGCCCACGCCGCGGAACTGCGCGTTGACGTCGGTGCCGTCGGACTTCGACTGCAGGTTCACCACCTGCGACAGTTCCGGCGAGACCAGCGGGCGGTTGTCGGCGCCGCGCGCCACACCGGCCAGGCTGGCGATCAAGGGCACCTGGTCGCGGGTGATGACCGAGTTGGTCTCGGCCTGCGAGCCGCCGCGCAGGACGATGGCGGTGGTGTCGTCGCCGGTGCTGTCCAGGGTGGCCTGGAAACCCTGGCCCATCGCCAGCATCGCCACCAGCACGCCGACCACGCCGGCGATGCCGACCACGATCACCGAACTGGCGCCCCAGCGCTGCGGCAGGCTGGCGATGCCGATGCGCGCGGCGGCGAGCGACAGCCGGCCGCTGCGGGTGACCAGCAGCAGCACGGCGAGCACCGCCACCAGCGCCAGCACCAGGAACCAGGGCAGGGCGATCCAGATTCCCAGGCCGAGCGCCAGCGCCGCGATCGCCAGGACATTCCATAACCATTGCATCTTCATTGCGTTGTTCCTCGGGTCTGCGTCGCCGTCCGTGGCATCGCTGTGCTGGAGAGAAGGGGCGGGCTCAGCGCCCGGCCAGGGCGTCGACGATCTTCAGCCGCTGCGCGCGCAGCGCCGGCAGCAGGCCGACCACCACGCCGATGACCAGCATCAGCGCCGCGCCGATCAGCCAGGTCTGCAGCGGCACCGCGTGCACCGGCAGCGCGCCGCGGCTGGCGCTGGCCAGCACCGGGATCGCCGCCG
>NZ_AQOJ01000703.1:0-3407 GCF_000364685.1 Xanthomonas sp. SHU 166 | reverse complement strand
CCGGCCACGGCAGCCGCGGCAGCGGCTCGGCCTGTGCCTGCCAGGCCTGCAGCAGCGCCGCGCGCAGGGCGGGCGCCAGGGTCGCGGCCGACGGGCGCTGCAGCAACGCCTCCAGGCCGGAGTGGACGGTGTGGTTCAAGGACGGACGCAGTCGACGAAACGGTGCCGCCTACACTAACGCGCTTGTGCGCGTTCTCACAATTGCGCCGGCCGCGCGCCGGGGGCGCCCCGCGGGTACGCACCGCCGCGTCACTGTGATCCGGTTGCGACTTGCAGCGGTTTTACCGGAATTTCACAACCGCCCCAATCCCCGCGCCTATGCTCGAACGCGATGGCGACCCGCTGCTGTCTGCATGCGCCGCTGCCGTCGTCCCTAGACCGACTCGAAGAGGAAACGCACATGAAGAAGTGGAACAAGCCTGTGATCCGCGAAATCTGCGTCGGCGCGGAAATCAACTGCTACGCCTCCGGCGAGCTCTGACCCGCGCACTCCTCCCTTCCCGCGACCGAAGCGCGACCGGCCAGGCGCTAAAAACGGAGACCGGATGCACCTCATCGTTTTGGGATCGGCGGCAGGCGGAGGGCATCCGCAGTGGAACTGCCACACGCCCGCGAGCCAACGCGCGTGGCAGCAACACCCGGGTGCCCAACGCCGTACCCAGGCCAGCATCGCGGTCAGCGTCGATGGCCAGCGCTGGCTGCTGATCAACGCCTCGCCCGATTTTCGCCAGCAGGTGCTGGCCACCCCCGCACTATGGCCGCAGCGCGACCAGCGCCATTCGCCGATCGAGGCGGTGCTGCTGACCAGCGGCGAGATCGACCACATCGCCGGGCTGCTGTCGATGCGCGAGAGCCAGCGCTTCGACCTGTACGCGAGTAGCCGCGTGCTCGACCTGCTGGCGCACAACCCGGTGTTCGACGCGCTGCACCCGGCCTACGTGCACCGCCATCCGTTCGCCCTGGACACACCGCTGTCGCTGCTCGGCCTGCAGGTCACACCATTCGCGGTGCCGGGCAAGGTGCCGCTGTTCATGGAATCCCGCCACAGCGGCGACCTGGCCGGCTCGGCCGAGGAGACGCTGGGTCTGACCATCGACGACGGCACGCACCGCCTGCACTACATCCCCGGCTGCGCGGCGCTGACCGACGCCCTGCGCGAGCGCCTGCGCGGCGCCGAACTGGTGTTCTTCGACGGCACCCTGTGGCGCGACGACGAGCTGGTGCAACTGGGCATCAGCGCCAAGACCGGCCAGCGCATGGGCCACATGAGCATCGACGGCGAAGCCGGCACCCTGCGTGCCTTCGCCGACCTGGGTGTGGCCCGCAAGGTCTTCATCCACATCAACACCACCAACCCCATCCTCGACGCCGGCTCCGCCGAGCGCGCCACCGTCGCCGCGCACGGCTGGGACGTGGCCCACGACGGCATGGAGATCGCGCTGTGACCCGCCTTCCCGCATCACCTGCGAGACCAAGCCCGTGAGCGCACTGCTCAGCCCCGATCAACTGGAAGCCGCGCTGCGCGCGATCGGCGCGCGGCTGTACCACGACCAGCACCCCTTCCACGCCCTGCTGCACAGCGGGCGCCTGAACCGCGGCCAGGTCCAGGCCTGGGCGCTGAACCGCTACGAGTACCAGCGCTGCATCCCGCTCAAGGACGCGGCGATCCTGGCGCGGATGGACGACCCGGCACTGCGCCGGATCTGGCGCCAGCGCATCGTCGACCACGACGGCAGCGCCGATGGCGAAGGCGGCATCGCCCGCTGGCTGCACCTGACCGACGCGCTCGGGCTGGACCGCGACCTGGTGCAGTCCGGCCGCGGCCTGCTGCCCGGCACCCGCTTTGCGGTGCAGGCCTACCTGCACTTCGTGCGCGAAAAGAGCCTGCTGGAGGCCATCGCCTCGTCGCTGACCGAACTGTTCGCCCCGGGCATCATCGGCCACCGCGTGGCCGGCATGCTGCAGCACTACGACTTTGTCTCGCGCGAGGCGCTGGCATATTTCGAGCATCGCCTGCACGAGGCGCCGCGCGATTCGGACTTTGCCCTGGACTACGTCAAACGCCACGCCGACACCGTGGAGAAGCAGCACCTGGTGCAGGACGCGCTGCGCTTCAAGTGCGGGGTGCTGTGGTCGCAACTGGATGCGCTGCACTTCGCCTACGTGCAACCGGGCGTGGCCTGGCCGGACGCGTTCGTGCCGGACGCCGCGCAGGCCGCGGCATGAGCACGCTGGACGCCAGCAGCCAACCGCGGCTCGCCGCCGGCGTGCGCCTGCAGCACGACCGTGCGCGCGACCAATGGGTGCTGCTGGCGCCGGAGCGGGTGATCGAACTGGACGCCATCGCCCACGCCATCGTCGCGCGCTGCGACGGCGCGCGCAGCCTGGCAGCGATCGCGGCGGAACTGGCGGCCGAATTCGAGGCCGACCCGGCCGAGGTCGAACGCGACGTGCGCGAGCTGGCGCAGCAGTTGCACGCCAAGCGGTTGTTGCGCGCATGAACGCGCCGGTGCCGCCGCCGCTGTCGATCCTGCTGGAGCTGACCCATCGCTGCCCGCTGGCCTGCCCGTACTGCTCCAACCCCATCGCACTGGCCGGCCTGCGCGAGGAACTGGACACCGCCGGCTGGCGTTCGGCGCTGGACCAGGCCGCGGCGATGGGGGTGCTGCAGGCGCATTTCTCCGGCGGCGAGCCGATGCTGCGCAAGGACCTGCCCGAGCTGGTCGCGCATGCGCGTGCGCTGGGCCTGTACAGCAACCTGATCACCTCCGGCGTGGCCGGCGGCGCACCGATGCTGGCGGACCTGGCCGCGGCCGGGTTGGAACACGTGCAACTGAGCGTCCAGGACGCCGACGCCGCCGGCGCCGACCGCATCGCCGGCTACCGCGACAGCCTGACCAAGAAGCGCGCCTTCGCCGCGGCGGTGCGCGCGCTCGACCTGCCGCTGACGATCAATGCGGTGATCCATCGCCACAACGCCGAACGTGTCCCGGCGATGATCGAACTGGCGCTGGAACTCGGCGCCGAACGCCTGGAAGTGGCGCACACCCAATACTACGGCTGGGGCCTGCGCAATCGTGCCGCACTGATGCCAAGCCGCGCGCAGATCGACGCCACCGTGGCCGCGGTGGAGGCCGCCCGGCTGCGCCTGCAGGACCGCCTGCACATCGACTTCGTCACCCCCGACTACTACGCGCACCGGCCCAAGGCCTGCATGGGCGGCTGGGGCCAGCGCTTCGTCAACATCTCCCCGCGCGGCGACGTGCTGCCCTGCCACGCCGCCGAAACCCTGCCGGACATGCGCTTCGAGAACCTGCGCGCGCGCCCGCTGGCGGCGATCTGGGAAGACGGCGAGGCCTTCGTGCGCTTCCGCGGCAGCGCCTGGATGCCCGAGGTGTGCCAGGGCT
>NZ_AQOJ01000702.1:0-6533 GCF_000364685.1 Xanthomonas sp. SHU 166 | reverse complement strand
TGGCGACGCCTGGCGCAGCGCTGGCTGGCGGTCGGCGACGAGCGCCTGAGCGGCGGCGATGCCGCCTTCGCGCGGCAAGCGTTGCAGCGCGCCCGCGCGATCGATCCGGCGACCCCGGAGCTGGCCGCCTTCGAGCGTCGCTTGCGTAGCCTCAGTCCGGGGCGTTAGTGGGCGCAGTGAAGTGGGGGCTTCCCCAGGCTGATGGTGCGGCGCGTCGGGACTGAAGTCCCTCCCACAGGGGGTGTTGAGAGGTTCCGGCGATCGGTTGTATATCCGGGGCTGCGAGCGTCTTGGTTTGCAGTGCGCACGTGGGTGCGCGACAGCGCCTGCCGGGTGCCGGCCATAGCGGCGATGCTCGCAACACCATTGTGGGAGGGACTTCAGTCCCGACGCGATCGACGACGGTGCGCCAACGCGGCTCAGGCCAGGAACGCCTCGCGCACCGTGGCGCGGGCGGCGTCCAGCGAGAAGTGGGTTTCGATGTTGCGCAGGCCGTTGTCGGCCAGCCGCTGCCACAGCGCCGGATCGGCGTACAGCTGCGCGATGGCGTCGGCGAACGCGGCGGGGTCGTCGGCGATCAGCACGTCCTCGCCGTCGCGCAGATGCATGCCTTCCACCGCGCACGCGGTGGCCACCACCGGTTGGCCATGGGCCATGCTGAGGTTGACCTTGCCCTTGACCCCCGCGCCGAAGCGCAGCGGCGCCACTGCGATGCGCATGCCGTCCATGTAGGCGGCGATCTCGGGGACGTGGCCGAGCAGCTCGACGCCGGCGGTAGCCTCGCCGAGGCGGCGGATGTCCTCCGGCATGTCCGCACCGATGCAGTGGAAGCGCACCTCCGGCAGACGCGTGCGCACGGCAGGAAATACGTCCTGCAGGAACCAGCGCACCGCGTCCACGTTGGGCGCATGGCGGAAGCCGCCGACGAACACCAGGTCGCGGCGCTGCGCCCACGGCAGGCCGGGGCCGGCGACCTCGTGCAGGTTCGAGATCAGCGCCGTGCGCACCTGTGGCGCCTCGCGCTGCAACTGTTCGCGTTCGACCGCGCTGACCAGCACGGTCACGTCCACCTGCGCCATCACCTCCAGTTCGCGCGCGCGGGTGCGCTCGGCCTCGCGCAGCAGGCGCGCATCGCCGGCGAGTTCGGCGCCGCGGCGCTCGCGCAGGTAGTGCAGGTCCACGGTGTCGAACAGCCGCCGCGCCTGCGGCGCGAACCGGCGCAGCAGCGGCAAGCAGGCATGGGCGACGTGGTGGCGCACCAGCAGCACGCTGTGGAAGCGCGCGCCGTGCTGCTGCAGGAACCAGGTCAGGTTCTTCAGGTACGGCGCGTACCACACCTCCACGCCGAGCCGTTGCAGGGTCTCGCTATGGCGGCTGGCATAGCTGCGTTCGCTGGGCACGAACACCACGTGCGCGCCTTCCTCGAGCAGCAGGCGGATCAGGTTGAGCTGGCGCAGCGAGGCGGAATCGCGGTCAGGCTGCGGCAGCGCTTCGTCCAGGATCAGCACCTGGCGCTGCCGGCGATGCAGCAGCGCTGGCACCGGTACCTCGCCGGGTTGCAGGTGCTGCGCCAACGCCTCGGCCCACTTGCTGGCGAAGACCGCACGGTTGCGTACCTGGTAGGCCTTGATCCCGCTGCCGGTGTCGGTGCCGTTGCTGGTGCCCTCGTCGTGCACCACGCGGCTGGCCGGTTGCACCAGCGTGCGCAAGCCGGCGGCGCGTACCGCGAAGGCCAGGTCGGTGTCCTCGTAGTAGGCCGGCATGTAGCGCGTGTCGAAACCGCCCAGCGCCAGGAAGCGCGCGCGCTCGATCGCCAGCGCCGCGCCGCTGCCGTAGTCGACGTCGCGCAGGTAGGCGTAGCGCGGATCGTCGGGCGACTCGAAGCGGCCGTAGCTCCAGGCGCTGCCATCGGCGAAGACCACGCCGCCGGCATCCTGCAGGCGGCCGTCGGGATACAGCAGTTGCGCGCTGACCAGGCCGGCCTGCGGCAGCTGCGCGAACGTGTCCAGCAACGCGTCCAGCCAGCCCGGCTGCGGCACCGTGTCGTTGTTGAGGAACACCAGGTAGCGGCCCTGCGCGCGCGCCGCGCCGTCGTTGCAGGTGGCGATGAAGCCGCCGTTGCGCTCGCGCACGTGGTAGTGCAGGCCGACCACCTGCGGCAGCCACTGCGCCGTGTCGTCGCTGCTGCCGTCGTCGATCACCAGGATCTCGCAGGGTGCGGCCGGCGGATGCGCGGCCAGCGCGCGCAGGCAGGCGAGGGTATGCGCGACGTGGTTGTAGACCGGGATCACGATGCTGACCAGCGGCGCGGGACTGTTCGGCACCGCGAACGGCGCGAACGGCGCCGCGTCCACCGCGAACAGCGCGCGCTGCGGCGGCGGCAGCGGTTGCGCATGCACGCGCAGGCGCTCCCAGGTGCTGCGCCAGCCGCGCGTGCGCAGGCTGGTCAGGCCACGCCGGACCAGGCCGGCCAGGCGGTTCAGGGCGTAGCGCGCATTCGCCCACGACATCGACATCCGGTGCCACTCCAACTTAAACGAAGAGGCCGTCGCGCCGCGCTGCCCGCTGGGCTGCGCTAGACTCGGCGGAATTTACATTCTCGCATTCCCGTGCCCCGACGCTACGACGATCACGACACCGACGATCAGGACGACGCCCTGGACAGCCCCGCCGCCGTATGGCGCAGGCGCCTGCTCACCTGGGGCCTGGCCGCCGCCGCACTCGGCCTGGGCTTCCTGATTCCGTACACGGTCTATCTGAACAAACAGGTCACCCAGCGTTTCGGCGAACTGCGCTGGCAGATCCCCACCCGTGTGTACGCGCGGCCGCTGATACTGGCGCCGGACACGGCGATGGACCCACAGACGCTGAAGACCGAACTGGATGCGGCCAGCTATCGCGCCGACGCCGACGCCGGCGCCGAGCGTCCCGGCAGCTACCAGCAGGAAGGCAGCCGCTTCGTCATCGCCAGCCGCGGCTACATCGACGTCGACGGGCGGGTCGCGCCGCGGCGCATCGAGGTCGCGCTGGGCGGCGGCCGCGTGGTGGCGCTGCGCGATGCGCAGACGCGCAAGGCGCTCAAAGCCGCGCGGCTGGATCCGGCGCGCATCGCCACGCTGTACGGGCAGAAGCAGGAAGAGCGACGCCTGGTGCGCGTGGACGAGGTGCCGGAACTGCTGGTCACCGGCCTGCAGGCGGTCGAGGACCGCGACTTCAATTCGCACCACGGCATCGACCTCAGCGGCATGGTCCGCGCGGCCTGGGTGATGGTGCGCTCCGGCGGCAAGAGCCGGCAGGGCGCCAGCACCCTGACCCAGCAGCTGGCGCGCAGCGGCCTGCTCGGCATCGGCAAGGAACAGACGGTCACCCGCAAGTTCAACGAGATCCTGTACGCGCTGATCATGGAGGCGCGCTACGACAAGCGCACCATCCTGGAGGCGTATCTGAACCAGGTGTACCTGGGCCAGCGCGGCAGCCAGGCGGTGCATGGCGTGGCCTCGGGCGCGGAGTTCTGGTTCGGCCGCGAACTCGATGCGCTGGCGCCGGAGCAGGTGGCGCTGCTGATCGGCCTGGTCAAGGGGCCGTCCTACTACGACCCGCGGCGCTATCCCCAGCGCGCGCTGGACCGGCGCAACTTCGTGCTCGGCAAGCTGCGCGAGAGCGAGCTGATCGACGAGCCGACCTATCGCAAGGCACTGGCCGCGCCGCTGGGCGTGCCGGCCGAACCCGGCCTGGTCGCGGCCAACCGGTTCCCCGCCTATGTCGACCTGGTGCGGCGCCAGCTGGCACGCGATTACCCCGAAAGCGCGCTGCAGGGCGCCGGCCTGAGCGTGCTCACCGGCATGTCGCCGTCGGCGCAGGCCTATGCCGAGGGCGCGGTGACCCGCACCATCACTTCGCTGGAGACCAACAAGAAGCGCCCGCCGCTGCAGGCCGGCCTGGTGCTCACCGACACCCACAACGGCGAGGTGCTGGCGGTGGTCGGCAGCCGCGACGTGGCCCAGCCCGGTTTCAACCGCGCGATCGAGGCGCAGCGGCAGGTCGGCTCGCTGCTCAAGCCGTTCGTGTACCTGTTGGCGCTGGCGCAGCCGGACCGCTACTCGCTGGCCAGTTGGGTCGACGATACCCCGGTCACCGTGCAACTGGGCCGCGGCCGCACCTGGAGCCCGGGCAATTCCGATGGCCGCAGCCACGGCACGGTGCGCGTGGTCGATGCGCTTGCGCATTCCTACAACCAGGCCACGGTGCGCATCGGCATGCAGGTCGGGCCGGAGCGCGTGGCGCAACTGGTGAAGGTGCTGGCCGGCATCGAGGCCGAGGTCAATCCGTCGCTGATCCTCGGCGCGACCGACCAGAGCCCGTACGCGATGGCGCAGCTGTACCAGTTCCTGGCCTCCGGTGGCGAAATCCAGCCGCTGCATGCGGTGCGCGGCGTGCTCGATCCGCAGGGCAAGCTGCTCAAGCGCTACGACAAGACCCCGGCGCCGGCGCAGGAGGGCGACTCCATCGCCGCCAACCTGGTGGGCATGGCGCTGCAGCAGGTGGTCAGCAACGGCACCGCGCGGCAACTGCTCAGCGATGGGTTGGGCAAGCTGTCGCCGGCCGGCAAGACCGGCACCAGCAACGACGGCGTGGACAGCTGGTATGCCGGCTACACCGGCGACCACCTGGCGGTGATCTGGATCGGCAACGACCAGAACAAGCAGACCGGCCTGTATGGCGCCACCGGTGCGATGCGGGTGTGGTCGGGCATCTTCTCGCGGCTGCCGAGCGCGCCGCTGCAGGTGCAGGGCAAGGGCATCGACTGGCAGTGGATGGACCCGGTGGGGTACAACAGCACCGACGCGACCTGCCCCGGCGCGCGCCAGTTCCCGTTCGTGGTCGGCTTCGTGCCGGCGTATGCCGCGTGCACGCCGCCGCAGGCGCTGCCGGAAGACGCCGCGCCCGCCGAGGGCGAACACCAGGGCGGCGGCTGGCGCAGCTGGTTCGGCCTGGACAAGAAGAAAGACCCGCCTGCCGACGCGGCCGCGCCGCCGCCGGCGCATTGATTCCCGGATCCCGGATACCGCTCATGACCCCACGTCTTCCCGCCATCGCCGCTCTCAGCCTGCTGCTCGCCTCCTGCGTCAGCGCACCGCCGCCGCCGCCGCCGGCTGCGCCGGTGGACACCACCACGCCGGCGCAGCGCATCGCTGCGATCGACGCCAGCGGCGGTGCCGACGACACCGAACTGAGCGTGCAGCCGCTGCGCGATCCGGAAGTGGAGGATCTGCGCGAGAGCGCCAAGCGCAAGCGCAGCGCCGGCGACCTGGCCGGTGCCGCCGCGGCGCTCGACCAGGCGCTGAAGCTGGTGCCGGACGACCCGGCGCTGCTGCAGGACCGCGCCGAAGTGGCGCTGCTGCAGAAGGACGACGCGCAGGCCGAAGCCTTCGCCAAGCGCGCCATCGACCTCGGCTCGCAGACCGGCCCGCTGTGCCGCCGCCACTGGGCGACCATCGAACAGGCGCGCCTGGCCCGCGGGCAGAAGGAAAACGCCGCCTCGGCGCACGCGCAGATCGCGGGGTGCACAGTGCCGGGGATCAAGAGGTACTGAGGGTCGGGAATGGGGAGTCGGGAATGGGGAATGGGTAGAACTGCGTTTCTGGCGGCTCGTCCCCCTGGCGGCGTTCGGTTTTCCCGCTCTGCCGGCGGCAGTCACAGTGAGCGGGTAGCGCTGCTGCTCTAACCATTCCCTATTCCCGACTCCCCATTCCCATGTCGTTAGCCCACGCAAGCACCGAAGCCCTCAGCGAAGGCGGGGCGCTTGCGCGTCAGCTCGATGCGTTCGTGCCGCGGCCGGCGCAGTTGCGGTTGACTGCGGCGATCGCCGAGGCGTTCGAGCAGCGCGACGTGCTGCTGGCCGAGGCCGGCACCGGGACCGGCAAGACCTATGCGTACCTGGTGCCGGCGCTGCTGTCGGGGCTGAAGACCATCGTCTCCACCGGGACGCGCGCGCTGCAGGACCAGCTCTACCACCGCGATCTGCCGCGGGTGCGCGCGGCGCTGGGCGTGGGCCTGAGCAGCGCGCTGCTGAAGGGGCGCGCCAACTATCTGTGCAAGTACCGCCTGCAGCAGGCGCGCGGCGAGCCGCGCTTCACCGCGCGCGAGCATGTCGCGCAGTTCCAGCGCATCGTCGCCTGGAGCGGACGCACCCGCTTCGGCGACATCGCCGAGCTGGACGCGCTGGCCGACGATTCGCCGCTGCTGCCGCTGGTCACCTCCACCGTGGACAACTGCCTGGGCACCGAGTGCCCGTTCTGGGGCGAATGCTTCGTGGTGCAGGCGCGGCAACGCGCGCAGGCGGCCGACCTGGTGGTGGTCAACCACCACCTGCTGCTGGCCGATCTGGCGCTGAAGCAGGAGGGCTTCGGCGAAATCCTGCCCGGCGCGCAGGCCTTCGTGATCGACGAGGCGCACCAGTTGCCGGAGCTGGCGGCGAACTTCTTCGGCGAAGGTTTCGGCATGCGCCCGCTGCAGGAACTGGCGCGCGACTG
>NZ_AQOJ01000701.1:0-3248 GCF_000364685.1 Xanthomonas sp. SHU 166 | reverse complement strand
CTTGGCCTCGTCGATGCCGTCCTCGCGCTCCAGCGCCTCGGCCAGCGCGATCTCGGCCGCCTCGTCGGCGGCCGGCAGCGCACGTCGTTCGGCCAGTGCGTCGGCCAGCGCGCCCAGCGCCTGCGGCAGGTAGTCGCCGGCGCGGGCGATGTCTGGGTCGGTCTCGCCGGCCAGCGCCGCACGGTGCGCGCCCAGCGCCGACAGATAGCCGAGCAGGGTGTTGGACAGGGCCAGGAAGCGGAAGCCGGCATCCAGGTTGCGGCGGTAGCGGCCGGGCTCGCGCAGCATGTTCGACAGCGCCACCGACAGCGCGGCGTCGGCGTTGTGCATGTCGCGGCGGGCGATGCGGTAGGGCAGGTCGTCGCGCATGCCGCTGCGGTACTGCTCCAGCACCTGCGCCAGGTAGCGCGCGCTGCTGGACAGCACCGTCGCCAGCACCTGGTTGAGGCGCCGGCCCTGCCAGTCCGGCAGGATCAGGAACGAGGCGGCGGCGGCGATCCCGCAGCCGATCAGGGTGTCGAGCAGGCGCGGCCAGATCAGCATGAAGCCGTCGCCGATCAGGTTGAAGCAGAACAGCGCCATCACCGTGATCGCCGCGGTGGCGAGCATGTAGCGGTCGGTGCGGGTGACGAAGAACACCAGCGTGCCGAGCAGGGCGAACAGCAACTGCAGCTCGGTGCCCGGGAACAGCTGCATCAGCGCCCACGCCGCGCCCAGGCCGATCAGGGTGCCGGCGATGCGCTGGGCCAGGCGCAGGCGGGTGGCGCCGTAGTTGGGCCGGCACACGAAGGCGGTGGTCAGCAGGATCCAGTAGCCGTTGCTGGCGTGGATCGACTGCATGATGGCGTAGCCCAGCACCAGCGCGATCGCCATGCGCAGGCCGTGCCGGAACAGCACCGAGCCGGGCGTGAGCTGCTGGCCCACGCGCCGCAGCATCTCGCGCAGCGTGTGCGGCGACGAGTCGCGCAGGCGGGTGTCGAGGGTGTCGCTGGTGGTGTCCGACTGCGCGGCCTCGGCCAGGCGCCGCTCGATGCTATGCAGGTTGGTCACCAGCAATTCCAGCGAGCCGAGCAGCCGCGCCTGCCGTGGGTCGCCACGGGCGTGCAGGAAATCCAGCGACTCGCGCAGGTCGGTGGTGGCCTGCTGGGTCTGCTCGCCGTAGTCGAACGGCTGGCGCAGCCGGATCGCCTCGCCCAGCGCCGCGCAGGCCTTGCCCTGCAGGGCCAGCAGGCGCTGGCAGCGGTACAGCACGTCGCTGTGAAAGAACGCGTCGGTCAGCGCCTCGTACGGGTAGTGCGAGGAACTGGCGCGCTCGTGGAAGTCCTGCGCCATGTAGTACAGGCGGAAATACAGGCCCGACTGAACGCCGGGCCGGCCGGAGCGGCCGAAGCGGCTGATGATCGCGGTCTTGGCCGCGTTGAGTGCGGCCACCACCTGCGCGTTCTGCTCGGCCAGCGCCAGCCGCCGCGCGTGCAGGTCGCTCTGCCGCACCGGCTCGAACAGGGCCGCCTTGAGCCGCAGGTAGCGGCCCAACTCCAGGTACAGCCGCGACAACCGCTCGCGCACCGGCCGGTTGGCGAACAGCACCGTCCACAGCACCGACAGCACCGCGTACCAGCCGGCGCCGAGCAGCAGCAAGGCCACGCCGTGCCAGGCGTTGCCGCCGACATGGCCGTTCTGGGTGCCGTGGTCCAGGCCGATCATCGCGTAGATCGCCAGCGCCACCGTGGCCTGGGCGATGGAGGCGTAGCGTTCGCCGAGCGCGCCGAGCAGGGTCAGGGCGAAGGTGGACAGCGCCAGGCCGGCCGCGAACGGCCACGGATACGGGAACAGCAGTACCACCGCGGCCGCGGCGGCGGCGAAACACAGCAGCGACAGCAGCACCGACTTGATCCGGCCCAGCCAGTTGTCGTCGGTTTCGGCGATGGCGCTGGCGATGGTGCCCAGGAAGATCGCCGGCACCGCCTCCAGTTGCTGCAGGTGCCAGCACACGCCCATCGCCACCGCCAGCGCGATGAACACGCGCAGCCCGTAGCTGGCCTTTTCATGGGCCCACAGGCGGCTGAGGCGGGTTTCGATCGAGGGGGTCGGCACCGCGCCACGATAACGCACCGTCGCTGTATGCGATCCCCCTCGGGAGGGTGGATGCACGCGGGCCCTCAAACCTCCAGGTGCCGCAGCCGGGCGTCCAGCAGCGCCGGGAAGCGTTTGTACCAGGTCTGGTTGAGCGGCGAGGGATGCGGCAGCGGGTACAGCGTCACGCGGCGGGTGCGGCGGCCGTCCTCTCTGCGCAGCTCCACTTCGGTCTGCGCCTGGAAGCGGTCCTCGCGCGCCCAGAACGTTTCCAGCGCCGCGCGCACCTCGCGCGGCTGGTCAATGCCGAACCACAGGAACGCCTCGCGGCCGAGGGTGAGGATCTCGTGGCCGCGCCATTGCTCGAGCAGCAGGTGCCGCATCAGCGGATGGAAGCGCCGCTTCACCGGCATCGACCACGCCTTGTTGCCCACCGGCTTGTACGGCACGGTGTTGAGCCAGAAGGCGACGCGGCCGGCCTCGAGCCCGGCCGCGAAGTCGGGCATCTCCGCGCCGTGGTGCAGGTGCCGGTACAGCGCCTTGCGCACCAGTTGGCCGCCGCTGCCGACGAAGGGTTCGCCGTGCTCGACCTCGCTGCGGCCCGGGTCGCGACCGAGGATGCACACCTTCGCATCGCGGCGGCCGAGGCCGATGATGGGATCGAGCGGATCCTTGCCGCAGGCGGCATAGGCCGCGGTATCGATGCCGTCGGTCTGCGCGGCGAGCGCGCGGAAGCGGGTGCGGAGAGCGGGGGACAGGGCCATGGAGCATGTGCGAATCGGTGGGGAATCCAGGCTAGCGCAGCGGCGATGGTGGCTGCGTGCGGGCTTCCACGCGAGAGCGGTGTGCGCTCCTTGTGGGAGGGACACCAGTCCCGGCAAGCGAGGATGTCAGCCGCACTTTGAGCTTCACTCGTCGCGGCTGAAGCCGCTCCCACAGAGAGTGGGTCGGGTGTCCTTGTGGGAGGGACTTCAGTCCCGACGCCGGATGGTGTCAGCCGGCATCGGGCTTCGCTCGTCGCGGCTGAAGCCGCTCCCACAGAGAGTGGGTCGGGTGTCCTTGTGGGAGGGACTTCAGTCCCGACGCCGGATGGTGTCAGCCGGCATCGGGCTTTGCTCGTCGCGGCTGAAGCCGCTCCTGCCCGTGGCGACGTGCTACGCCCCCTGCTCGCGCGC
>NZ_AQOJ01000700.1:0-1892 GCF_000364685.1 Xanthomonas sp. SHU 166 | reverse complement strand
CCCCCCCCCCCCCAGCCGATGTCGTGGCGGTGGAATTCGCTGGCCCAGCGAATCTGCTCCACGCCGGCGTAGGCATGCCGCTGCGCCTCGGCCACGCTGTCGCCCAGCGCCGCCACGCACAGCACGCGGCCGCCGGCGCTGAGCACGCGGCCCTGCGCGTCCAGCGTGGTGCCGGCATGGAACACCTTGGCGTTGCCCGGCACTGCGTCCAGGCCGGTGATCGCTTCGCCGGTGACCGGGGTTTCCGGATACGGCGCCGCCGCCAGCACCACGCCCAGCGACGGGCGCGGATCCCACTGCGCCTCGGTGGCGTGCAGGCGTTCGTCGAGCGCGGCCTCGAGCAGGTCGAGCAGGTCCGACTGCAGGCGCAACATCACCGGCTGCGTTTCCGGGTCGCCGAAGCGCACGTTGAACTCGATCACCTTGGGCGCGCCGCTGGCGTCGATCATCAGCCCGGCGTAGAGGAAGCCGGTGAACGGCACGCCGTCGTCGCGCATGCCGCGCACGGTCGGCTCGACCACCTCGCGCATCACCCGCGCGTGCACCTCGGGCGTCACCACCGGCGCCGGCGAGTACGCGCCCATGCCACCGGTGTTGGGGCCGGTGTCGCCGTCGCCGACGCGCTTGTGATCCTGGCTGGTGGCCATCGGCAGCGCGGTGTGGCCGTCGACCATGGAGATGAAGCTGGCTTCCTCGCCGTCGAGGAATTCCTCGATCACCACGCGCGCGCCGGCGTCGCCGAAGGCGTTGCCGGACAGCATGTCGCGCACCGCGGCCTCGGCCTCGTCCAGCGACATCGCCACGATCACGCCCTTGCCGGCGGCCAGGCCGTCGGCCTTGATCACGATCGGCGCGCCCTTGTCGCGGACATAGGCCAGCGCGGCCTCGACCTCGGTGTGCACGGCGTAGAACGCGGTGGGAATGCCGTGGCGCTGCAGGAAGTCCTTGGCGTAGGCCTTGCTGCCTTCCAGCTGCGCGGCGGCGGCGCTGGGGCCGAAGATACGCAGCCCGGCGGCGCGGAAGCGGTCGACCACGCCCAGCACCAGCGGCACTTCCGGGCCGACCACGGTCAGTGCCACGCCTTCGTCCTGGGCCAGCGCGAGCAGTCCGTCGAGGTCGTTGACCTTGACCGGCACGTTGCGGCACTTGGCCTCGCCGGCGGTGCCGGCATTGCCGGGCGCCACCAGCACTTCGTCGACACGGGGGGACTGGGCCAGCTTCCAGGCCAGGGCGTGTTCGCGGCCGCCGGAGCCGATGACGAGCAGTTTCATCGCGGAATTCCAGATTGCAGGGGAAAGGGAAACGGCTGCGCCCGGGCGCGCGCGCCTCACGTGCAGCCTTCGCGCTGCAGCGCCTCGGGGAAATGGTAGGTCCAGGTCTTCGCGTCCAGGGCGAAGCGGTGGCTGCGCTGCACCGGGCGCTGGCCGCACTCCGTGCCGGTTTCCTCGATCAGCAGCGGCCAGACGCGGGCCGCGTGGTCGCGGTCGTCGAAGCGCAGGGCGAAGTCGATGGCGAACTGGCCGGCCTTGCAGTCCGCGGCCGCATCGGCGGCATCGCAGTCGGCGGCGGCGCTGTTGTCGATGTGGCTGCGCACGCTGCCGGCGTCGACCAGGCCCTTGGGGCCGGGCAGGATCAGGGTCTGCGATTGCAGCGCATAGCCCTGGCCGAACCAGCCGTCCTCGACGCGGAACCCGTAGAAATCGCTGCCGGCGCGGACGATGCCGACCTCGCCGGGTTGGCCCTGGCTGCCGTAGGTGCCGCCGGTGCGCTCGGCGGCGACGGCGAAGCCCTGGCCCTCGGGGCGCAGCACGTAGAAGTCGATGGTGCCCGGTTCGGGATGGCCGGCATCGCGCAGCGCGCCGCACACCGCCAGCAACTGCTGCCAGCCGTCG
>NZ_AQOJ01000699.1:0-12419 GCF_000364685.1 Xanthomonas sp. SHU 166 | reverse complement strand
GGCCACCGCGCGGCTGGGCCTGCTCGGCACCGGCACCGTCGGTCGCGCCTTCGTCGCGCGCTACCAGGCGTTGCAGCAGCGCCGGCCCGGCTTGCCGACGTTCGCCTGGCTGGCCAATTCGCGTACCGTTGCCGACTGCGCGGTGACGCCGGCGCAGGCGCTGGCCGCGGCCAATGCCGCCGCGCGCACGGCGCAGGCGGTGACGTTGCCGGAGGATCTGGGCCGGGGCGACATCGTGGTCGACGCCACCGCCAGCGAGGCGGTGGCGCAGCGCCATGCCGAGTGGCTGCGGCGCGGCGTGCACGTGGTCACCGCCAACAAGCTCGGCCAGGGCGCCGCGCTGGCACGGGCCGAACAGATTCATGCCGCGCGGCATGCCGCCAGCACCCATTACGGCGACAGCGCCACGGTCGGCGCGGGATTGCCGTTGCTGAGCAGCCTGCGCGCGCTGGTCGCCGGCGGCGACCATATCCATGCGGTGGAGGGCGTGCTGTCCGGCTCCCTGGCCTGGCTGCTGCATCGCTACGACGGCCACCGCGTCTTCTCCGCGTGCGTGCGCGAGGCCGCGGCCGCCGGCTACACCGAGCCCGATCCGCGCGAGGACCTGTCCGGCGAGGACGTGCGGCGCAAGCTGCTGATCCTGGCCCGTGCCGCCGGCCTGCCGTTGCGTGCCGAGCAGGTGCAGGTGGAGTCGCTGGTGCCGGCCACGCTGGCCACGGTGCCGCTGGCGCAACTGGATGCCGCACTCGAACAACTGGACGCGCCGCTGGCGGCGCGCCTGGCGCAGGCACAGGCCGCCGGCGCCTGCCTGCGCTTCGTCGGTCGCTTCGATGCGCACGGCGCCTCGGTGGGCCTGCGCGTGCTGCCGCTGACGCATCCATTGGCCAGCGGTGCCGGCACCGACAACCGCGTCGCCATCCACAGCGACCGCTACCTGCAGCAGCCGCTGCTGATCCAGGGGCCGGGTGCGGGCGCCGATGTCACCGCGGCGGCCTTGCTCGACGACGTGCTGCGGATCGCGGTGCGCTGAGCGAAGCGAACGACGCCCGCCATCATGTGCGGGCATCGCGGTTCGGACTGGGGCGATACCGACGGGCAGTCGGCGTGTGGGCAACGCTGCCTGCACGCCGATGCCTGCGGGTCACGCGGCGCGGCCGTCGCGCGTTGCACGACGGCCGGCGCCGCAGCTCATTGCAGACCCTGGCCCATGGTCTTCAGCAACTCGCCCTGGTAGTCGCCGCTGAATTCCCAGAAGAACGCGCCGCCCAGGCCCTGGGTCTTGACGTAGTTCATCTTCTCGGTGACCAGCGCCGGGTTGTCGTAGCTCCAGAAGGTGCTGCCGTCGTACTTCCAGTGCGCATGCGCCTGCGCGTCGACATAGCTGGTGCCGGCGCGGCCGCGCAGCACCTTGTAGTCCTCGATGCCCGCCTCGTAGGTACCCGGTGCGGCGCTGCCGCTCTGGTACAGGCCGTGGTTGACGTTGGGCATGTTGGTCCAGCCGCGCCCGTAGAAGCCGATGCCGAGGTTGAGCTTGGCGGCGGGCACGCCACGGTCGAGGAAGGCCTGGATGGCGTCGTTGCTGTTGTAGTAGCGCTGGTCGCCGCTGGACGGATCGGCCGACGACTCGAACAGCGCGGAGTGGTGGTTGGTCTGCGGATCCCAGGCGCCGTGGAAGTCGTAGGTCATCACGTTGAGGTAGTCCAGGTATTGCGCGTACAGGTTCGGGTCGGTGACCCGGATCTTGTCGATGCCGGCGCCGACCGCCACGGTCAGCAGCAGCCCCGGCCGCACCTGGTCGAGCTGACGGCGGAACTCGGCCAGCAGCGCGGTGAAGTTCTGCCGGTCTTCGGCGCTGCCGCAGGCGATGCCGCACGCCACCGGGTATTCCCAGTCGATGTCGATGCCGTCGAACACGCCGGCCGCGGCCGCTGCGCCGCCGGCGCCGTCGGTGACCGGCAGGTTGCCGCGGATGTAGGCGTCGATGCACGAGGCGACGAAGGCCTGGCGGTTCTCGGCGCGCGCGGCGCTGGAGAAGCCGCGCGACCACGTCCAGCCGCCCAGCGAGATCAGCACCTTCAGCCCCGGATGCGCGGCCTTGAGCTTCTTCATCTGGTTCCAGTTGCCGCGCAGTGGTTGGTCCCAGGTATCGCCCACGCCGTCCACGCTCTGCGCGGCGGAGAACGCCTTGGTGTAGTCGGCGAAGGCATCGCCGCCGACGCCGGTGCTGCTGTCGGAGGGTTGGGTGACGCCGACTTCGCAGCGGTTGTTGCGGACATTGCCGAAGGCGTAGTTGATGTGGGTCAGGTAACCGGCGGCGCCGCTGGCCTGGATGTCGCGGACCTGGTAGTTGCGGCCGTAGATGCCCCACTGGGTGAAGTAGCCGATCACGCGCTTGCTGCCGCCGGCGCTGGCGGGCAGGGTGCGCACGCTCAGCGTGGCGCTGCTGGCTGAGACGTTGCCGGCGTTGTCGCGGGCACGGACCGCGTAGGCGTACGCAGTGTCGGCGATCAGCGCCGAGTCGGTGTAGCCGGTGGTGCTGGAGGTGCCCACGCGATTGCCGTCGCGGAGGATGTCGTAGCCGGCCAGGCCGCTGCCGCCGGCGTTGTCGGAGGCGGCATTCCAGGTCAGGGTGATGGCGTTGCTGGCGCGCGTGGTGGCGGCCAGGCCGGTCGGCACGCTTGGGGCGGTCGTGTCGGTCGACGGCGCCGCGATGCTGATCGTGACCGCGGCCGAGGTGGTGCGGGCGCCGGCGTTGTCGGTGGCCACTGCGGTCAGGCTGTAGTCGCCGGCCGCCGCGCCGCTCCAGGCCAGCGTGTACGGCGCGCCGCTCACGCTGCCCAGCGAGGTGCTGCCGCGGAAGAATTCGACCCGCGCGACGCTGCCGTCCGGATCGCTGGCCGACGCCTGCAACGTGATGGTGTTGCCGACCACGAAGCGCGTGCCGGTCGTGGGCGCGGTCAGCGCCACGCTGGGTGGCTGGTTGCTCGAACTGCCATCGCAGGTGCCCAGGTCCTGGTACCAGCCGCAACTGGTGCAGTAGGTCGGCGCGGTGTTCCAGATCGGCCCATTGGCGCGGTACAGGTGGCCGGCGTAGGTCAGGGTGTCGCCGGCGGCGTAGATGGTGGCCGGGTTCCAGGCGGCGACGCCGCTACATGCGGCGGCCCAGGCCTGGCCGGGCACGAGGCCGGCCAGGACGAGACAGCAGAACAGCAACCACGATCCAGCGGATTTCGTGTTCATGGTGACGCCTCCGATGCGGTAGGTAGCGCGACTGAGGAGCGGTGGTGAGCCGCTAGCTGGTTCCTTGAGTCCGATCACCCGGGGCTTGGAGACGCGTGGCGCCAACGTCGTTTGACTCGCACGCGGACCGGGCACGCGCAGGGTTCGAATGAGAAGACAACGTTGTCAACCGACAAATCCGACGAATGCGAGACAGATCCAGGATTACTGCGATGACAACGTTTTCATGGTTGTCCGATGCTGCGGTGCAGTGCGGGTGTGTCGAGGGCGACGAAGCGCGAGTGGTGCAGGGCGAGAGGCACGCTGCCGGGCGGGTGCGTGCAGCGCGCGTTGCTCGTTGGTGCTACCGCCTTGGTGTTGCGACGACTCGGGAGATTCCGCGGCAAGACGCGTTCGCGCCGCCGTGCAGGATCAGCCACCGGACCTGTCGCGGGTGCGTGCGCTCAGGGCGCCGTGCCCAGCGCCTCGAGCAAGGCCGCATTGAACCGTTGCGGCGCTTCCACCTGCGGCGAATGGCCGAGGTCGTCGAAGGCGACCAGGCGCGCGCCGGGAATCGCCGCGGCCGCGCGCTTGCCCAGGGCCGGGTAGTCGCCCAGGGTCGCCGCCAGCGCCGGCGGCGCCAGGTCCTTGCCGATCGCGGTACGGTCGCGCTGGCCGATGAACAGGGTGGTCGGCACGCGCAGTTGCGGGAAGCGCTGCACCACCGGCTGGTTGAACACCATGTCCGAGGTCAGCGCCTGATTCCAGGCCACGCGGTCGCCGCCGGGGCCGGCGTACAGGCCAGCCTGCATGCTCACCCAGCGGTCGTACTCGGGCTTCCACTGTCCGCCGTAGTAGACGGTCTGCTGGTATTGCTTGATCGAGGCCGCGTCGGTCTTGCGCTCCTTGGCGTACCAGGCATCGACGCTGCGCCACGGCACGCCGGCGGCCTTCCAGTCCTCCAGCCCGATCGGGTTGACCAGCAGCAGCTGGCTCACGTCCTGCGGGTACTGCAGTGCGTAGTGCGCGGCGAGCATGCCGCCCATCGAATGGCCGACGATCGCGGCGCGGCGCACGCCGGCCTGCTGCAGCAACGCATGGGTATTGGCCGCCAGTTGCGCGAAGCTGAACTGGTAGGCCTGCGGCTTGCTCGACTTGCAGAAGCCGATCTGGTCCGGCGCCAGCACCCGATACCCCTGTGCCACCAGCGCGGCGATGGTCGATTCCCAGGTCGCCGCGCAGAAGTTCTTGCCGTGCAGCAGCACCACGGTGCGGCCGTTCGGCGTGCCGGTCGGGGCCACATCCATGTACGCCATCTGCAGCGGCTGGCGCTGCGACTCGAAGCGGTACCAGTGCACCGGATAGGGATAGGCGAAGCCTTCCAGTTGCGCGCCGTAGCGTGGCGGCGCATCGGTGGCGGAGGCGGGCGGCGACAGGGCGAGGGCGGCGAGCAGCAGGCAGTGGCGCATGGGAGCAGGGCGACAGGCGTGATGGACCACGACCTTAGTCCGGCCTGCGCTTGCTATGCGTCAACGCGTTACACGGGCGGCAGGCTGCCGCCGTTGTGCACCAGGGTCAGGCAGGCGTGGTGCTGCATCCGCGCGAGCGGTTCCTGCAGCGCGGCCAGCACTTGTTCGGCCTGCGCACCGAGTACCGGCCGGTACGCCGCCCAGCCGTTGCGGCCCTTGGCCTTGGCTTGGTACAGCGCACGGTCGGCCAGTACCAGCAGTTGTTCCCAGCCGAGCAGGTTGTCCGGGTCGTGCACGAACGGGAACTCGGCCAGCCCGATCGAGCAGGTGACCCGGCCCTGGCGGCCGTGGTCGAGCACGAAGGGGTGGGCGGCGACCGAGCGGCACAGCCGTTCGGCGGCCATGGTGAGGTTCTCGCGCGGCGCCGAACGCAGCACCAGCAGGAACTCCTCGCCGCCCCAGCGCACCACGTAGTCGCTTTCGCGGGTCAGCCGCACCAGCAACTGCGCCATCTGCTGCAGCACAGCGTCGCCGGTGTGGTGGCCGCCGCTGTCGTTGATCGATTTGAAGTGGTCGATGTCGATCAGCGCGAACAGCATGCCCGAGGACAGCATGTCCTCATCGTTGGCGGCCATGCGCCGGTACAGCGCGATGTCGCTGGGGATGTGCAGCGACAGGTAGCGGCGGTTGCGCAACTGGGTCAGTTCGTCGGTGAAGCTGGCCTCCTGCAGGCGCTGGTTGGCCGCCTGCAGCGCCTGGGTGCGCTCGCGCACCTGGCGTTCGAGGATGTCGCGCTGGCGCCGGTTGTGCAGCCGCGCCAGGGCCACCGCGCACAGCAGCAGGGCGAACGCGCCCAGCGTCAGCAGCAGCCTGTAGAACGGCGTCTCCTGGAAGCGCAGCGCGATCCGCAGCGGCAGCCGCGCCGGCGCGGCCGCCCACACGCCGGCGTTGTTGCTGCCGGTGACTTCGAAGACGTAGTCGCCGCCGGGCAGGTTGGTGTAGCTGACCGCGCGCTGGCGGATGTCGTCGAGGGTGCGCCAGCCGCGGTCGTAGCCGAGCAGGCGGTAGCGCAGCTCGACGTTCTGCGGCGCCTGGAACGAGGCGGCGGTGAACTCGAAGTCGAGGTCGCGCGCGCCTTCCGGCAGCGGTGCGGGCAGCGCCTGCGGCGTCAGCCACTGGCCCAGCGCACGCACCCGCTCCACCACCGGCTGCGGCGCCACCGGATTCTTGACGATGCCGGCGGTGTCGAGCGCGACCACGCCGTCGCGGCTGGGCAGCCACAGCGCGCCGTGCTCGATGAAGCCCTTGCCGTTGCCGGCGCCGTTGCAGCACATGCCCTGCACGCCGCCATGGCGCTGCGCGCGCTCGGTGAGCATCAGTTCGGCGTTCAGCGGCGCCTGTGGCGACGCCGCATGGCGCAGCAGGTCGGCCAGGCGCACGCGGTAGACCCCGCGCAGGCCGGCCACCCAGATCGCGCCGCGGCCGTCGTCGGCGATGAAGAACGCGGCGTTCACCGGCAGCCCATCCTGTTCCCCGAACGCGTACCAGTGCGCGCCGTCGAACAGCCACAACTGCTCGTTGAGGGTGCCGACCAGCCATTGCCCGCCGGGCAGCTCGTGGATCGCGGTGACGTCGGCGCTGGCCAGCGCCGAGCCCGGCGGCGCCAGCGCGACCAAGCGCTCGTCGCGCAGCGCGTACAGGCCCGACTGCGCGCCGATCAACAGGCGCCCGTCGCGGGTCTCGTGGATCAGCCGCACGCGCGGATCGCGCAGGCCCTCAGCCGTGCCGTAGCGGCGCAGCCGCGTGCCGTCGGCGCGGAACAGGCCGTCGGTGCTGGCGAACCACAGCCGCTGCGCGCGATCGCGGACGATCCCGCTGATCTGCAGGTCGCGCAGCGGCGCCAGCCAGTCCGGCTGGATGAGCCGGCCGTCGCGGTACAGGGCGGCGCCATGGCGGGTGCCGATCCACAGCTGGCCGGGTTCGGCCAGTAAGGTATAGGGCGCCTCGTTGTGCAACTGCGCCAGGCTCAGGCGCGGTTGGTAGCGGCCATCGCGCAGCTGCGACAGGCCGCTGTCGGTGCCGACCCACAGCGATCCGTCCGGATCGCGCGCCAGGGTCCACACCAGCGCGTCGTCCAGGCCCTCGTGCGTGCTGTAGCGGCGCGTCCAGCCGTTCCACAGCCGGGTTGCGCCGTTCCAGCTGCTGCCCAGCCACAGGTTGCGCTCGCGGTCCTCGAAGATGGCGTTGACGCCGACGTTCGGCTTGTTTTCCGGGTTGCGTTCGACGATGGCGCCATCGCGCACGCGCAGCAGCGCGCCGGGCTGTCCCACCCACAGGTTGTGGTCGCTGTCCTCGAACAGGGCCTGCACCGCGCGCCGGCTGGTCCCGGTCGGGTCGGGCAGCCATTGCCAGCGGCTGTCGCGGCGCAGCTGCAGGCCGTCGCGGGTGCCGGCCCAGAGCGTGCCTTGCGCCTCCAGCAGATGCTGCACCGGCGTCGCGCCGGCCTCCTGCGGCAGTGCCAGCGACTCCGGCGCGTCCTGGCCGGCGACGAAGCGCAGCACCGCGCCACGCGTGCCCACCCACAGCGCGTCGGCGCGCGGCAGCAGCGTGTAGGCGCCGCCGGCGATGCGGTGGCGCAGCTGCAGGCGATCGCCCTGCACCGCGTAGACGCCATCCTGCGCCGCGACCAGTACGCTGCCGTGCGCGTCGGTCGCGATCGCTTCGATATTGAGCAACGGCGCCTGCGGGTCCTGCGGCAGCAGCGTGGTGAAGCGTCCGTCGCGGTAGCGCGACAGGCCGCGGTAGGTGCCGATCCACAGCGTGCCGGCGGCGTCCGCGTGCAGCGCCTTGATCAGGTTGCCGGGCAGGTGCGCCGGCGCGCCCTCGTTGAACGAGGTCATGCGCACGCCGTCGAAGCGGGTCAGCCCGCCCATCGTGCCGATCCACAGATAGCCCTGACGGTCCTGGGCGAACGCCTGCACGCTCAGCTGCGGCAGGCCCTGGTCCAGCCCCCAGCCTTCGCGCTCGTAGTGATGGAACTGCTTGTCCGGCTGCAGTGCCCGCGCCTGCGGCACGCATGCGCTCCACGCTGTCGAGAGCATGGCCAGCTGTAGCGCCAGCAGGCGCCAGGAGGCGTGTGGAAACCGCAAGCGCATGCCCATGCCGGATCGGCCGACGTCTCTGTCGTTAGCGGCAACGCCGCGCGGATCTTGATGCGCGCGGCAGCGAGGACGCTGGTGATCACCCGGGCCAGCGTCCATCGGGCTGGCTCAGCACTCGATGACGTTCACCGCCAGCCCGCCGCGGCTGGTTTCCTTGTACTTGTCCTGCATGTCGCGGCCGGTGTCGCGCATGGTGCGGATCACCTTGTCCAGCGACACCTTGTGCTTGCCGTCGCCGCGCATCGCCATGCGGCTGGCGTTGATCGCCTTGACCGCGCCCATCGCGTTGCGCTCGATGCACGGGATCTGCACCAGGCCGCCGATCGGGTCGCAGGTCAGGCCGAGGTTGTGCTCCATGCCGATCTCGGCCGCGTTCTCGATCTGCCCCGGCTTGCCGCCGAGCGCGGCGACCAGGCCGCCGGCGGCCATCGAGCAGGCCACGCCGACCTCGCCCTGGCAGCCGACCTCGGCGCCGGAAATGGAGGCGTTTTCCTTGTACAGGATGCCGATCGCCGCGGCGGTGAGCAGGAAGTCGAACACGCGCTGTTCGTCGGCGCCGGGGCAGAAGCGGTCGAAGTAGTGCAGCACCGCCGGGATGATCCCGGCCGCGCCGTTGGTGGGTGCGGTGACCACGCGACCGCCGGCGGCGTTCTCTTCGTTGACCGCCAGCGCGTACAGGTTGACCCAGTCCAGCGTGGTCAGCGGATCGCGCATCGCCGCTTCCGGCTTGGACGACAGCTCGCGGTACAGCGCCGGCGCGCGCCGCGACACGTGCAGGCCGCCGGGCAGGGTGCCTTCCTCGCGGATGCCGCGGGTCACGCAGGCCTGCATCGCGCCCCAGATCTCGCGCAGGCCGGCGCGGATCTCGTCCTCGCTGCGCCAGCACTTCTCGTTCTCGAACATCAGCGCGGCGATGCTCAGGCCGCTGCGCGCGGCCTGCGCCAGCAGCTCGTCGCCGCTCTTGAACGGGTAGGGCAGCGGCGTCTCGTCGGCGACGATGCGGTCGTCGGCGGCGTCGTCCTGGTTGACCACGAACCCGCCGCCGACCGAGTAGTAGTCGCGCGTGGCGATGACTTCGTCGTTGGCGGCGTAGGCGGTGAAGCGCATGCCGTTGGTGTGGTACGGCAGCTTCTGTCGCTTGTTCATCGCCAGGTCGCGCTTCTCGTCGAAGGCGATCTCGTGCCGGCCCAGCAGGTTGATGCGCTTGCTGCTGCGAATGCGCTCCAGCGCACCGGGGATGATGTCCGGATCGATCAGGTTCGGGCGCTGGCCTTCCAGGCCCAGCAGCACCGCCTTGTCGGTGCCGTGGCCGCGCCCGGTCAGGGCCAGCGAGCCGAACACTTCGGCGCGCAGGCGCACCACGTCCTGCAGGCGGCCCTGGTCGAACAGCCAGCGGTGCACGAAGCGCTCGGCGGCGCGCATCGGCCCCACCGTGTGCGAGGAACTCGGCCCGATGCCGATCTTGAACAGGTCGAAGGTACTGACAGCCATGCGCGTGCCGAGGGGGTGGGCGAAAGACCATCTATTCTATGCTTCCGGCACGCGGCCCAGGTCCGCAGCGCAGCATAGGACGCGAGCATGTCCCTGACCCTGTACCAGCGCGACGACTGCCATCTGTGCGACCAGGCCCTGCAGGTGCTGGCGCAGGCGCGCGTGGCCGAGCCGGACAGCGTGTTCATCGACGACGACGCGACGCTGGAGGCGCGCTACGGGGTGCGCGTGCCGGTGCTGCGCGCCGCCGACGGGCGCGAACTGGACTGGCCGTTCGATGTTGCCGGCGTGCGCGCCTGGCTGGCGGCGTCGGCCGAATGCGCGTGAGCCGCGCATAAAAAAAGCGGCGGACCCGACGAGGAAATCCGCCGCTCAGCGGCCGCGCGCCCGCGGCCTGTGGCGAATCACTTCGTCTTGAACACCACCTTGGTGCTGATCGCGGTTTCGTTGGGAATGGTCTTGGTGTCGGCCCAGTCGCCGCCGCCCACGCCGAAGTCCAGGCGCTTCACGGTGGCCTTGCCGGCCAGCACCGGCTGCGCGCCCGGGGTCCAGGTGAAGGTCAGGGTCACCGGCTTGGACACGCCGCGCAGTTCCAGGGTGCCGTCGGCGGCGAACTGGTTGTTGCCCAGCGCGCGGAACTTGTCGGCGCGGTAGTGCGCGGTGGCGAACTTGGCCACGTCGAAGAAGTCCGCGCCCTGCAGGGTGGAGTCGCGGTCGTTGTTGCCGCTCTTGGCGCCGGCCAGGGGGATGGTGACGTCGAGCTTGGCGCCGGCCAGGTTGGCCGGGTCGAAGCTGAGCTTGGTGTCGAAGCCGGGGAACTGGCCGGTGAACACTTCGCCGTCGTACTTGCTGGCGAACACCAGGGTGGAGCCGGGGGCCTGCACATAGTCGGCGGCCTGCACCGCGGGGGCAGCGGCGAGCAGGGCCACCAGACTGGCGGCGACGGCGGCGGGGGACGCGAAACGGGTGGACATCGAAACAGCTCCTCAGGACTTGGGGGTGAGCCAGCCGCGCGGCAACATCCGCGCCAGGGTGGCATCGCGTTGGAACAGGTGGTGGTAGAAGGCGGCGCCGGCATGCGCCAGGACCACCGCGATCAGCAGCCAGAAGCCCCATTCGTGCACCGTGTGCGACAGGTCGCGCAGGTGCCCGTTCGGGGCGCTGAGCTTGGGCACCGCGACCAGGCCGAACCAGCGGAACGGGCGCAGGCCGCTGGCGGAGTCGTACAGCCAGCCGGACAGCGGGATGGCGAAGATCATCACGTACAGCAAGGCGTGGGTGGCGTCGGCGATGCGCTCCTGCCAGCCGGGGGTGCCCGGCACCGGCTTGGGCGCGCCGGCGTACAGGCGCCAGCCGAGCCGCACGATCACCAGCGCCAGCACGGTCAGGCCCAGCGACTTGTGCGCGGTGTAGACCCAGAAATACTTGGGCGTCTTCGGCAGTTCGCCCATGGTCAGGCCGACCACGCCGAGCAGCAGGATCAGGGCGGCGATCAGCCAGTGCAGGGTCTGGCTGACGCTGCCCCAGCGGTCGGGGGTATTGCGGGCGCTCATGGCGTGCCGTCCTGCGCCGCCGGCGCGGTGGGGGTGTCGGTGGGAGCGGCAGGCGGAGTGCCCGGCGCCGGATCCGGTTCGGCCTTGGCGCCGCCCTCGCGGGTGGCCTCGGCCTCGATGCGCAGTTCCACCGTGCCGCCGATCACCGATGGCCAGGAACTGATGCCGAAGTCGGCGCGCTGCAGCGTGGTGGTGGCGGAGAAGCCGGCGGTGCGACGGAACGGCGGCAGCGGATGACGCTTCACTGCGTTCAGGGTCACGTCCAGGGTCACCTCGCGGGTGACGCCGTGCAGCGTCAGCTGCCCGATCAGCTTGGCGTGCTGCGCGTCGATCGGCTCGACGCGGGTGGAGACGAACTGCGCTTCCGGGTAGTGCTCGCCGTCGAGCAGGTTGTGCGCCAGCGCGGCGCGGTTCCACTTCTCGTCGCCCAGGTCCAGCCGCTGCAACGGCACCCGCGCCTGCAGCCGTGCGCTGCGCCAGTCGTCCGGGTCGAACACCAGGGTGCCGGTGCTGCCGGACACGGTGCCCAGCGCCTTGGAGAATCCGGCGTGCTCGATCGCGAACAGCACCCGGGTGTGCACCGGGTCCAGCGCGTACTGCGCCGGCGCGGCCAGGGCGGCGCCCGGCAAGGCCAGCAGGAGGGCCACGAGAGAGGGTCTGAACATGGAGCGGGGCCGCGCTGGGAGGTCGCCGGATTCTAGTCACAGTCCGGGCCGGCTGCGTACCTGCGGCGCGTAACGGTTCGTTGCGCGCGGTGGCAGGTGTGATTTTTCCGCGGCCGCGGGGTATAAGAACGCTGCCGCGGCGAGCGGCATACGGAGCGGGCGCGCCGCGCGTCCGGCCCCGGCAGTGCGCCGGTGTTCATCCGCCGACGTCCTTTGCCGGAGCCGATGTCCATGCCCATCCCGCATCCCCCACGCCGGTGGCGCTGCTGGGGGCTGGCCTGCCTGTTGGCGCTGGCCGGCGTGTGCGCCGATGCCAATGCCGCGGTGCCGGAACTGCCGCGCTTCCGGGTGTTCTCCGGCGAGCAGGGGCTGCCGTCCAGCGATATCTCCGGGTTGCAGCTGGACCGCGACGGCTATCTGTGGATCGCCAGCGGCGACGGCCTGGCCCGCTACGATGGGCGCGAGTTCCGGGTCTGGCGCCACGATCCGGCCGATCCCGCCTCGTTGCGCTGCAACTACGTGCAGGACCTGCACATCGACGCGCGCGACCGCATCTGGGTGGCCTGCGAGGGCGGCGGCCTGAGCATGCTCGGCGCGGACCGGCGCGGCTTCCGCCACTTCAACATGGCCACGCAGCCGGCGATGCGCAGCGACGACGTGTTCGCCATCGCCAGCCGCGGCGACGCGGTGTACTTCGGCACCTACCGCGGCGGCCTGTACCGGCTGGGCGGCGACGGCCGCGTGCAGCGCATCCGCGCCGGCGATCCGGCGGTGGACGCGCTGCTCGACAGCGCCGTGCTGACCCTGGCCTTCGACGATGCCGGGGTGCTGTGGGTGGGTACCTTCAAGGGCCTGGTGCGC
>NZ_AQOJ01000698.1:0-436 GCF_000364685.1 Xanthomonas sp. SHU 166 | reverse complement strand
CGGCCGCCACGCCAGCGCCTACCGCATCGACGACGGCATGCCGCAGGAGGAGCAGGTGATCATGTCGATCACCCGGCTCAGCGATGGCCTCTGGTTCAGCGGCAACACCGGCCTGTTCCGGCGCGACCGTGCCGGGCGCTGGTTGCGTGCGGACTGGATCGGCGCACTGCATCGCGCGGCCAACGCGATCGCCGAGGACGGCGCCGGCGGCTACTGGCTCGGCAACGGCGAAGGCCTGTGGCACAAGCCGGCCGACGGGCCGGCGCGGCGGGTGGATACCGGCGGCGCGGCGGTGTCCGGCGCCAGCGTGGTGGAGACCGTGCTGCGCGACCGCGAGGGCGGCCTGTGGGTGCCGCTGCCGACGCGCGGCCTGGGCTACCTGCGTCCGGACTGGCGCCGCCTGGCAGTGCTGGGCACCGCGCAGGGCCTGCCCGCC
>NZ_AQOJ01000697.1:0-817 GCF_000364685.1 Xanthomonas sp. SHU 166 | reverse complement strand
CGCGCCGGCGGCGTGTGGCTGCTCGGCTCCGGCGCCAGCGTGTTCCGCCTCGACACCACCAGCGGTGCGCTGAGCGCGCCGCATTGGGCCAACGGTGCGCCCAGCGGGCGCTTGCTGTCGGTGCTGGACGACCCGCGCGGGGCATTGTGGATGGGGGGCAGCAGCACGCTGCTGCGCGGCCCGCTGGACGGGGGCACCCTGCAGCGCTGGACCCGCGCCGCCGGCGAGGCCGATCCGATCCCGGACGGCACGCTCGCCTGGCTGCAACTGGACGCACGCCAGCGGCTGTGGATCGCCGCGCCGGGCTACGGCGTGCAGGTGCGCGATGGCGACGGCCACGTGCTGCAGAACCTCCCCGGCGGCCAGCACGGCCTGGCCGGCACCGACATCGCGGCGTTCGCGATGGCGCCGGACGGCACGCCGTGGGTGGCCGCCGAACAGTTCCAGCACTGGGACGGCGCGGCCGGGCAGTTCCGCACGCCGCCGGAGCTGGCCGGCGAGAAGGTGCAGTCGTTCGCCTTCGCCGACGCGCGCACGCTGTGGGTGCATCGGCTGTCCGGGCTGGAACTGTGGCGGCGCACCGGCGCGCACTGGCAGCGCAGCCAGCGCTACGCGGTGGCCGACGGGCTGCCGGCCACCGAGTCCAGCGCGCTGGTCGCCGATTCGCAGGGGCGCGCCTGGCTGGGCATGCGCCGTGGCCTGTTCCGGGTCGATCCGCGGCGCACGCCGGCGGTGCGCGCGTTCGGCACCCGCGACGGGCTCGGCAGTCAGGAACTGGTGCGGCGCGGCCTGCTGATGACCGCCGACGGCGTGCTGG
>NZ_AQOJ01000696.1:0-4151 GCF_000364685.1 Xanthomonas sp. SHU 166 | reverse complement strand
TGGCGGCCGCCGCGGACGGCAGCGTGGCGCTGCTGGACACGCAGCAGCCGGATCCGGTGCCGGTGCCGCTGGCGCTGAGCATGGAGAGCGTGCAGGTGCGGCGCGGCCCACAACTGCTGACGCTGCCGACGCGCGGCGACTTCACCCTGCGCTCGGACGACCGCGACCTGCGCGTGGCGGTGCGGCTGCTGTCCTACATCGATCCGGAACACATCGTCTACCGGTTCCGCCTGCCGGGTTACGACCGCGATTGGGTCAGCACCGGCGCCAGCGGCGAACGCACCCTGCCGCAGCTGCCCGATGGCGCGCAGGTGCTGGAGATCCAGGCGCGCACCCGCAACGGCGCCTGGTCGCCGACGCTGCGCCTGCCGTTCCGGGTGCAGCCGCCGTGGTGGCGCAGCGTCTGGGGCATCGTCGGGCTGCTCGCTGCGGCCGGCCTGCTGCTGCTGATGTCGCTGCGCGCCTACCGGCGCCGCCTGGGCCGCCAGCACGCCTGGGAACTGGCCCTGCACAAGCAGGAACTGGCCGAGCAGGCCTCGCTGGCCAAGACCCGCTTCCTGGCCACGCTCGGCCACGAGGTGCGCACGCCGCTGACCGGGGTGCTGGGCATGAGCGAACTGCTGCTGGCCACGCCGCTGGATCCGAAGCAGCGCGGGTATACCGAGTCGATCCGCCGCGCCGGCACCCACCTGCTGCACCTGGTCAACGATGCGCTGGACCTGGCGCGGATCGAGGCCGGGCGCCTGCGCCTGGAGTCGCAGCCGTTCGCGCTGCAGGCGCTGATCGCCGAAGTGGTCAACCTGATGGCGCCGCTGGCGCAGGCGCGCGGGCTGCGCTTCGATCTGCACGACGGCATGCCCGGCGCGACCACGGTGGAAGGCGATGCGCTGCGGGTGCGGCAGATCCTGCTGAACCTGCTCGGCAACGCGATCAAGTTCACCAGCAGCGGCTCGGTGGCGCTGAAGGTGGCGCCGGGGCAGGACGGCCAGGGGTTGTGCATCGAGGTGGCCGATACCGGCCCGGGCATCGGCAGCGAGCAGCAGGCGCGGCTGTTCCAGCGCTTCGAACAGGGCGATGGCCCGCGCACCGCGGTGCGCCAGGGCGGCAGCGGCCTGGGCCTGGCGATCAGCCAGGAACTGGCGATGGCGATGGGCGGGCGCATCCAGGTCGAGAGCCGGCTGGGGCACGGCGCGCGTTTCCGCGTGGGCCTGCCGCTGCGCTGGCGTCCGGCGCAGGAACCGGCGTCGGTCCCGGTGCCGGCACCGCGCGCGCGCACCGCGCTGCGCATCCTGCTGGTCGAGGACGAACCGACCGTGGCCCAGGTGATGGTCGAACTGCTGCGCGGCCGCGGCCATCAGGTGACCTGGGCCGCGCACGGCCTGGAGGCGCTGACCGAAGCCAGCCAGGGCAGCTTCGACATCGGCCTGCTCGACCTGGACCTGCCGGCGCTCGACGGCCTGGCGCTGGCGCGGCAGTTGCGTGCGCTGGGCCATGGCTTCCCGCTGCTGGCGGTGACCGCGCGCTCCGACGGCGAGGCCGAGGCCGCCGCACGCGCCGCCGGATTCGCCGGGTTCGTGCGCAAGCCGGTCACCGGGCAGATGCTGGAAGGGGCCATCGACGCGGTGCTGGACGGGGCGCCGCCGCCGCTCTGAGTCGATGCGGGACGCGGTTGCCAGCGCCGGCGCTTATCGCCGACGATGGCGTCGGTGGCGCGGGACGGATGCCCGTCGGGGAGACAGAGGCGATGCGGTCGAGACGGATCTTGGGATGGCTGCTGCTGGCGTGGTCCGCGGTCGCCGGCGCGGCAGTGCCGCCGACGCCGCAGCCGCGCCAACTGACCGTGGCCGACGGCTTGCCGTCCAACAGCATCAATGGCTTCGCCGAGGACAAGCTCGGCTACCTGTGGCTGGCCAGCAGCGATGGCCTGGCGCGCTTCGACGGACGCGGCTACCGCATCTGGCGGATCGAGGACGGCCTGCACCACAACAAGATCTGGTCGGTGCACGTCGATGCGCAGAACCGGGTCTGGTTCGGGACCGACGGCGCCGGCCTGGGCATGCTCTCGGCCGATCGCCGGCAGTTCCGCTACTACGATCGCAGCACCTATCCGCAGATCGGCTCCACCACCGTGTGGTCCATCGCGTCCACGCCGGACGGCAGCGTCTGGTTCGGGACCTCCGCCGGCGGCCTGCACCAGTTGCAGCCGGACGGCCGCCTGCGCCGCTTCATGCCGATCCCCGGCGACGCGCGCAGCCTGCCTTCGGCCAGCGTCGCCCATCTGGCGACCACGCCGGACGGCACCCTGTGGGTGGGCACCCGCGGCGGCCTGGCGCGTTGGACCGGCCACGATTTCCAGCGCGTCGCCGCCGACGCGCTGCCGCGGCCGGAAGTGCAGGGGCTGACGCCCGAGCGCGACGATACGCTGTGGGTCTCCACCCTGGGCGGGGTGCGCCTGCTGAGCGCCGACGCCAGCGTGGTGGAGCCGTACTGGCGCAACATGCCCGGCGACAGCGTGCTGGGCATGCTGGTCCACGACCGCCACGGCACGCGCTGGTTCGACACCATGGACGGGCTGGGCCGCGAGAGCGAGTCCGGGGTGATCCGCAACGTGCCGCTGTACAGCAATTCCGCGCACGGACTGGTCAAGCCGAACTGGTCGCTGGCCTTCGAGGATCGCGAGGGCGGCCTGTGGTTCGCCAGCGGCAATGCCGGGCTGTGGCACCTGCCGGCCAACTGGCAGCAGTTCTCGGTGCTGTCCTATCGGGTGGACGACCCGGAGTCGATGGGCAACCCCTACGTGCTGGCCACCGCCGCTTCCCGCGACGGCGGCGTGTGGCTGGCCGGCACGCGTGGCGTGCTGGACAAGCTCGATCCGGCCACCGGCGCCGTGCATCGGCACATGCGCGCGATGTTCGGTCTGGACTGGGCGCGGGCGATCGCCGAAGACCCGCAGGGCCGGCTGTGGGCGGCGGCCGCGGGGGCGGTGCTGCGCTACGACCCGGCCAGCGGCGAGGTCCGGCGCTGGGGCAAGGATGCCGGGGCCGATGCGCCGATGATGGACCAGGTGGATCGGATCGTCTTCAGCAGCGACCGCCACGTCTGGATCTTCAGCGACATCACCGGCGTGCAGGTGCGCGACCTCGATGGCCACGTGCTGCGCACCATGGCGCCGGGAAGCGCCGGCCTGCCTGCGGATCTGACCGTGCAGGAGGCCAGCCTCGGGCCGCAGGGCCAGCCCTGGTTGCTGGGGCAGCACGGCCTGCTCGCCTGGAGTCCGGAGCGCGCGCGGTTCGAAGCGGTGCCCGGTGCACCGCAGCGCCCGCTGAGCGCCCTGGCGATCAGCGACGGCAACGTGGTCTGGCTGGCCAGCGTCGGCTGCCTGGAGCGTTATCTGTGGGACGGCAGCCGGCTGAGCCTGCTCGACCGCATCGATGCCGAACAGGAGTTCCCGGCGCTGGCGCCGAACGGCCTGGTGGTCGATGCCAGCGGCGTGGCCTGGCTGAGCAGCGTGCGCGGGCTGATCCGGGTCGATCCGGCGAGCAAGGCGATCCGCTCCTACGGCGTCCACGATGGCCTGCCCAACCAGGAGTTCCAGATCCGCACCCTGGTGCAGGCGCGCAGCGGGCAGATCCTCGGCGGCACCCCGGACGGCGTGGTGCTGTTCGAGCCGTCGCAGGTGGTGCCGTCGCGGCGGCAGCCGCCGCTGGTGATCGAGCGCATCGGCGTGCGCCGCGGCGAGCGCGGGCTGGACCTGCTGCACGCCGACCGCATCGTGCTGCAGGAAGGCGACCGCGATCTGCACGTGGTCGCGCGCCTGCTGTCGTTCTCCGACACCGACGCCAACACCTACCGCTTCCGCCTCAGCGGCTACGACCCGGATTGGGTCGATGTGGGCGCCAGCGGCGAGCGTCTGTTCTCGCGGCTGCCGTCGGGCCACTACACCCTGGAGATGCAGGCGCGTACGGCCGACAAGGTCTGGTCGAACGTGGTCAGCCTGCACTTCCGCGTGCTGCCGCCGTGGTGGCGCAGCCCCTGGGGCATCGCCGGGCTGGCGGTGCTGGCGGTGCTGGCGCTGTGGTTGCTCGCGTACCTGTACCGGCGGCGGCTGCGCCGGCGCGCCGCCTGGCAGCTGGCGGTGCATAAGCAGGAGG
>NZ_AQOJ01000695.1:0-621 GCF_000364685.1 Xanthomonas sp. SHU 166 | reverse complement strand
GACCGGGGTGCTGGGCATGAGCGAACTGCTGCTGTCCACGCCGCTGGACACCAGGCAGCGCCGCTACACCGAATCGATCCGCGACGCGGGCTCGCACCTGCTGCGTCTGGTCAACGATGCGCTGGACCTGGCGCGGATCGAGGCCGGGCGCCTGGAACTGGAACAGCAGCCGTTCGACCTGGGCCGGCTGATCGCCGAACTGGAGGCCATGATGGGGCCGATGGCGCGCAGCCGCGACCTCGCCTTCGCCCTGGACAACGCCATGCCGCCGCAGGTCACCGCGCGCGGCGACGCCACGCGGGTGCGGCAGATCCTGCTGAACCTGCTCAACAACGCCATCAAGTTCACCGAGCACGGCAGCGTGCAGTTGCGGGTGGCGCCGCTGCAGCCGCAGCAGGGCGTGCGCTTCGAAGTCGCCGACACCGGGCCGGGCATCAACGCCGAACAGCAGGCGCGATTGTTCCAGCGCTTCGAGCAGGCCGACGGGCCGCGCACCGCCGCACGCTACGGCGGCAGCGGCCTGGGCCTGGCGATCAGCCAGGAACTGGCGGTGGCGATGGGCGGGCGCATCGAATTGCGCAGCCGCCTCGGCGCCGGCACCCGCTTCGTGGTCGACCTGCC
>NZ_AQOJ01000694.1:0-463 GCF_000364685.1 Xanthomonas sp. SHU 166 | reverse complement strand
CGGCCGCGGCGGCCGGCAGCGGCCAGCGCTTGTAGTCGCCGGCCAGGATGTAGCCGGCGAGGCTGGGGAACAGGGTCTGGGTGCGGCCGTCGGCGCCGACGAAGCTCAGGTCGCTGAGCCGGGCATGGGCGCTGCCGCGGTTGTGCACCACCAGCTCCGGCCCGCGCGCGCCGGCGATCAGGTGGGTGCTGAGGCGCGGTGCGGCTGCCGGGTCCGCAGGGCTCAGGAACACGGGCGTGGAATAGCGCAGCAGCAACGGAGCGCCCTGCGTGGCAGGCGCGCCGGTGTCGGGTGGGGCGATGCGTTCCTCCAGCACCAGGCGGTAGGCGCCTTCGTTGGCGCTCGCAGGGCCGGTACGCACCAGCCGCAGCAGTTGCCGCCCCTGCGCGGGGATGTCGATCGATTGCGGGCTGGCGCGGACCTCGTCGGTGCTCTCCAGGTCGTCCATCCCGTCGCTCTGCCG
>NZ_AQOJ01000693.1:0-388 GCF_000364685.1 Xanthomonas sp. SHU 166 | reverse complement strand
TGACCTGCGCCTGCCAGTGGCGGTCCTGGGTATTGCTCAGCCAGATGTCGGTGCTGGTCTCGCCGGGTGCCAGTTGCACCAGGGTCGGACTGATCCGGACCCCGGCCGCGCCAGCACTGCCGGCCAGCGCCAGCAGCAGCGCCGGCAGCAGGCGCGCGCGGGCGCTGCCCATCAGAACGCGACCGTGGCGTAGCCCGCCGACGTGCGCGGCGTGATGCCGGCGGCGGGCAGGCTCAAGGCCAACGCCATGCTGGCGCTGGGCGCGGGTGTGCCGTCGATGCTGACCTGGTAGGCCAGCGGGCGGTTGCAGGCGACCGTCGGCAGTGCCCCGGGTTGCGGACGCGCCGGGGCGCCGAGCTCGCAACTGCGTTCGATACGGATACCGATC
>NZ_AQOJ01000692.1:0-1147 GCF_000364685.1 Xanthomonas sp. SHU 166 | reverse complement strand
GGGTTGCGCCGCCGCGTCGACGCCGGCCACGCACAGGCTCGCCAGCAGCAGCGGTCGCAGGAACGGCGCAGTCATCGAGCGGAACTCCGGGGAGGACACAGCCAATAGCGGCCCTCGCCACGACAACTTGACCGGCACGCTGGCGCCGTTCAGGCCTCAGTAGGTGACGGTGACCTTGACCACGTCGCTGTAGCTGCCCGGGGCGGGCGTCTGCCGGGCCGGGACCTGCCCGTACAGGGTCAGCGCCTGTGCGCTGCCGGTCCCGGTGCCGGTCTGGGTATCGGTATTCAGGGTGCTGCCCCAGCGCTGGGTGCGCGCAGCGTCGCGGTACAGCTCATAGCTCAGGTACTGGCCGCTGGCGCTGCGCATGCGGCGCACGTTGCCGCTGGCGTTCTGGCCATTGTCCAGGCTCACCTGCCAGGCGGTGCGGTAGCGGCAGTTCATGCTGAGCACGGTGGTGTAGTTCAGCGGGTTGTCGATCAGGCCGGACTGGGTGCCGAAGTCCAGGTCGGCGATGCTGGCGATGGTGCAGGTCGGTGCGGCGGTGGCGCTGGCCACGAACGGGAACTGCACCGAGGTGCCGCCGCCCTTGCCGCCGGTGGTGCAGGAGGTGGGAATCACCGCGGGGTTGCCGACCAACGGCTCGTCGTAGCGATACTGCAGGTTGGTGTACACGCCGCTGAAACTGTTCTGGTAGGCCCCGGTGGCGATACCGCTTTGCAACGGGATGCGCGCATAGATGGTGTAGGTGCCGGTGCCGCTGCCGCCGGTCGCCAGCGACGAATAGGTCAGGTCCACCTGCAGTGGGGTGGAACCGCTCAGCGCGCTGCCCCAGATCAGGCTGCGCGCGCTGTCGCGGTAGAGCTGGAAGCCGAGGCTGTCGTTGAGCGGGTTGAGCATGCGCCGTGGGGTGATGCCGAGGCCGGCACCCTGCGCGCCCTCGCCGATGTTCAGGCACATGCGCACGTAGATCGTGCCCAGCACGCTGATCGCGCCGGTCTGGCAGGTCACCAGGATCTGTGCGGTGGCGTCGGTGGCGGCGGTGTCGGAGAGGGTGCCGAAGCTCACCGCCGTGGCCTGCGCGGTACAGGTGGTGGTCGCGGTAGCGCGCTGCGGCAGCAGCGCCGCGGCCACCAGCAGCAGCGCC
>NZ_AQOJ01000691.1:0-3100 GCF_000364685.1 Xanthomonas sp. SHU 166 | reverse complement strand
GGCAGCCGGCTCCGCGGCGCTGAGCCGGTCGGCGGAAAAATCCTGGTAGGCGGTGGCGCCATTGCTGCCGAGCTTGGCGAACAGGCTTGAGACGTCGTCGCCGGTTTCGGCACCCGTTTGCTTGGACTTCTTGGACATGACGCCCCTCATGACGATCTGAAAATAGTCGGTCGCTACCGCCGCGCTCAGCCGGCCCTGGCCAGCACGAAGCGGCGCAGGTCTTCGTGTCCGGACGACAACGCACGCACGCCCAGGCCGGCCGACATCCCCACCTGCATGAACCATGCCTGATATACCCCTTCCAGGAAGCCGTCGGCACCGCCGGCCTGCCCGGCCAAGCCGATGTGCAGCGGCGAGCCGGCGTGCAGCAGCTCGACGCGGTCGGCGTGCTCCTCGAAGCGCGCATAGCCCCACTCCAGCCGGTCCCAGACGCGGTTCACCGCGTCCTCCAGCTCCTGCAGGGTGGTGCAGGCGCCGACCGGGTGTTCGGCGGCGAAGCGGCGGCCGATGCGCGCCATCAGCAGGGCCAGGTCCTCGGCGCCCAGCTCCGCGGCGAACTCCTCGGCGAGCGCGCGCAGAAAGCCGCGCCACTGCCGCGAACAGGCGTGGGTGCGGTAATGGGTCTGCAACGCGTGAGCGCTCATCGAGGAAGTCTCTGGGCAGGGACGGAACGACAACGGCGTAGCGGGTGTGGCGCCCCGGGCCGACCGTTGCCGGCCGTCACTAATGCGACACAGTTCTCACTTTGTGACGCAGTGTATCTCACTCTTTCTTCACCGCAAAGCCCTGATGCGCCGAACTGCGACCCCTGCCCGCCCGCTCCGGGACCGGCGCTGGGTCGGCACCGGCAGGGCCGCCCAGGCTCAGTGCCGTTCCTCGGCCGGCACCTGGAACACCTGCCGCAGGTAGGCCAGATAGGCCGGATCGTCGCACAGGGTCTTGCCGGGCGAGTCGCTGAGCTTGGCCACCGGCTGGCCGTTGCAGCGGACCATCTTGATCACGATCTGCAGCGGCACCAGGCCCAGATCGTTGGTCAGGTGCGTGCCGACGCCGAACGCCAGCATGCAGCGGTCGCGGAAATGCGCGTACAGCCGCATCACCTTGTCGATGTCCAGGCCATCGCTGAACACCAGGATCTTGCTGCGCGGATCCACCCGATGCCGCTGCAGATGCGCCAGCACCCGCTCGCCCCATTCGAACGGATCGCCGGAATCGTGGCGCATGCCGTCGAACAGCTTGCAGAAGTACAGGTCGAAATCGCGCAGGAACGCATCCAGGCCGACCACGTCCGACAGCGCGATGCCGAGATCGCCGCGGTACTCGCGCGCCCACGATTCCAGCGCCGCCGCCTGCGAATCGCGCAGCCGCGGCCCCAGCGCCTGGAACGCCTGCAGGTATTCATGCGCCATCGTGCCCAGCGGGGTCAGTCCGTAGCGGCGGGCGAAGTACACGTTGCTGGTGCCGACGAACTGCTTGCCCAGGGTCTGCTGCAGCACCGGCAGCAGTTCGCCGTGCCAGGCGCGCGAATAGCGGCGGCGGGTGCCGTAGTCGGCGATGGCGCAGTTGTCGTAGCCCGGGGTGTCGCGCAGCAGCGCGATCTTGGCCTGCAGGCGGCGCAGGCCTTCGGCATGGTCGGCGCCGCCGGCGTTGCGGAACCACACCTCGTTGACGATCGCCAGCAGCGGCACCTCGAACAGGATGGTGTGCAGCCACGGCCCGCGGATATGCAGCTCGATCTCCCCGGGCACGCTGGTCGAGGCCTGCAGTTGCAGGTACTTGCGGTCCAGGTGGAACAGCGCCAGGAAATCGACGAAGTCCGGCTTGATGAAGCGCATCGCGCGCAGGTAGTCCAGCTCGTCCTCGCGGAAGCGCAGCGCACACAGCGCGTCGATCTCCGCCGAGATCTGCGGCAGGTACTGCGCCAGGTCGATGCCCGGGGTGCGGCACTTGAAGCGGTATTCCACCTGCGCGCCGGGATGCTGATGCAGCACCGCCTGCATCATGGTGAACTTGTAGAGGTCGGTGTCCAGCAACGAGTCGATGATCATCCGCCGATTATGCGCTCAGTGCGTTGCAGGCTCCGTCTTCGTGCTTTTCTGTGGGAGCGTCAGCCGCGACCGGGCGTTCCGATGAGGTGCGGCCGCGGCTGATGCCGCACAATTCAGCCATGGTGACAACGAGTGCAAGAGCAAAGCTTTCGCCTAGCGGCGAGTTACTTTTCTTTGCTTGTGCAAAGAAAAGTAACCAAAAGAAGCGCTTTACCACAGCCGAAGGCTGGTCAAGCACACCCTGCCTCGCGCCCTCCGCGCTGACGCGCTCCGGGTCCGCGTCCATCACGGGGATCCGCGGAAGGGGCTTGGCTGCTTCGCAGCCAAGTCCGGGGCAGTCGCCTCACGGCGCCAGCCCGCCCGCCGGGGCGAAGCAGTGCTTCGCCTTTTCCGGCGAGCCCTGCCCTGCCGCGGACGGCGCACATCCATGTACGCCGCCCTTCGGGTATTTCCCCGCGATGGCCGCCGCTTCGGAAGGGAACCCGGTAAGTCAAAAGCAAGGGCAAGAGCAACAGCCAAAGCCAAGCAACTGCGACTGCGACTCCCAAATGGACTCGCGATGATCGGTGTCCGTACGTGATGTGGGAGGGACTCTCGCCGCCCTTTTGTGGGATCAGTCACGACGGCTTCCGAGGTCAGATCGTCCGCCTACTCCGTTCGTCGTGGTTGCATGACAGTTGACTCCTGCCAAGGGCGAAGCGCGCCCCCTGATCCCTGACCCTCACCGCTTGAGCACCGCCTGCGCCGGCTTGTGCTGCACGGTGAAATCGCTGTCGCGCGCGCCGCCGGCGTCCGGATCGGTGTACCAGCACCACAGCGCGATGCCGGCGATGCGCGGCTGCGCGTCGAGCACCTCGCGCCACTCGCGCAGCACCTGCGCCTGCAACGCGGTGTCGACCTCGGCCGTGCGTTGCTCCGGACTTTCCCAGGGCGCTGCCAGACTGCCGTGCGCCGAGCGCAGGCCCAGCTCGGCCACCCACACCGGGCGGCCGCTGCGCTCGCCCAATGCCTGCACCCGCGCGGCCGCCGCGCGCATCTGCGCGCGCCGTTGC
>NZ_AQOJ01000690.1:0-860 GCF_000364685.1 Xanthomonas sp. SHU 166 | reverse complement strand
CCAGCGCCGGATACAGGCTGGTGCCGACGAAATCGAAACGGTCCCAGTAGCCGAAGCGCTCAGCCTGCTCCAGGCCGTCGGCGACATAGCCGATCGGGCCGCGATAGACCTGGCGCACCGCCGCCAGCAGCGCCGGCCACTGCGGCGCATCCTGCAGCTGACGCAGCTCGGTGCCGACGATCAGCGCGCTGGCGCGCTCGTCGGCGGCGACCTGGGCCAGTTGCAGCAACGCACGCCGGTAGGCGGCGAACCAGGCGTCGCGATCGGCAGGCGCGGCCTCGCCTGCCCAGTGCCCGGGAATCCACAGATGCACCTTCAGCACCGGCTGCAGGCCGGCGGCGCGCATCTGCCGCAAGCCGGCGCGGACCAGCGCCGGGCTGCTGTCGCTGCCCAGCACCGGGGTCGAAGACTGCGGCGCCGCCTGCCAGACGAAGGCGACCAACAGCGCACGCGAAGCGCCGGCCTCGGCCAGTTGCCGCAGCGACTGCTGCGCGGCGGCGCTACCCCACGGCGCCTGCGGCGACACCTTGACGTTGGCGCCCATCCAAGGCGGCGGCGCCGCACTGCAGCCGCCGGCGCTCAGCACCAGCAGCAGTGCGGTCAGCAGTCTCACGGCGATCGGCGCCATACCCGGTAGATGCCCTGGTGGTAGACCAGACTGTAGCCCGGCAGGCCCTGCTGCCATAGCTGCGGGAAGCGCCGGTTGAGGCTGTCCAGGGCGCCGGTCTGGCTGGCCGGGTCGCTGACCACCACTTGCGCCGGCATCTGCCGCGGATCGACCAGCGCCTGCTTGAAGCGCGGGTCGAACGGCAGGATCAGTTGTTTGGCGTCGCCGCGCGCGACGATCACCGGATAGCTGG
>NZ_AQOJ01000689.1:0-3682 GCF_000364685.1 Xanthomonas sp. SHU 166 | reverse complement strand
GGTCGTCGAGCAGGGTCGGCAGCCGCGCCTCGGCCAGCCACGCGCCCAGGTGCGCAGCGTCGGCATGGCGCGGCGACGCCGGTGCCTGCAGCGCGGCGATCCAGTCGCGGGTGGTGGAGGTGGCGGTGCGGGCGATCACCCAGCCGCTGGACACCGCGCCGGCCAGCAGCAGCGCCAGGCCCAGCCAGCGCAGGTTGCGGCGCAGGTCGCCCAGCACCAGTGCCGCCGGCACCAGCAGCAGGGCGAGGAAGTCCAGCGGCTGCGCCGTGAAACGCGCCCAGGTGGCGAGCGTGCCGGCGCCGATCACGGTGGCGGCGGCGGCCAGCACGCTGCGCCAGGTGTCGCTGTCGCGGGTGTGACGCAACAACAGCAACAGCGGCGCGCTGACCACCCCGGCCAGCAGCAGCCACAGCGGCGGCCACCACGGCTGCGCCGCGGCCTGCTGCAGCCACGGCTGCAGCGCCGCCTGCGCCGAGATGCCGCGGAAGGCGGACGTGGCGTCGCGCACGAACAGCAGCGGGTCGCCGAAGAACATGTAGTTGAGGTACATCCATGCCCCCACCGCGAACAGGAACGGCAGGTAGCACACCAGGTAGAACGCCAGCGGCGCCTGCCGCATCAGCCGCGGCGGCGCGATCAGGAACAGCCACGGCGCCAGCCCCACCGCCAGGAAGCAGGCGCGCTCGTCGACGAAGAACAGCAGGCACAGGCTCGCGGCCAGGCGCAGGTAGGCGAAGGCTTCCGGATCGTCGCGGAAATGGCGCAGCGCGCGCGCGGCCACGTAGAACACCAGCAGGCCCAGGCCCTGGTTGTTGCCGGACAGGGTCGGCCACAGGAAGAACGGCTGGATCACCACACCGGCACTGAGCGCCCAGGCCCAGCCGCGGCCCAGGCCGGCGGCGATGTCGCGCCACAGCAGGGTCACCAGCGTCGCCCCGGCCAGCACGTCGACCAAGTACGGCAGCAGCGGCGTGGACAGGTCCGGCAGGCCGCCGAGCAGCACGCCCAGGTACAGCGAGGCCTGTGCGTACAGGAAACCCAGGTACTCGATGCGGAAGCCGGCCGCGTCGCGCAACAGCAGCAGCTTGGCGTACTGCGCCATCGCGTCGTCGCTCATGTAGCCGTGCGCGAGCAGCCGGTGGCACAGCAGCGCCAGCAGCGCCGCGGTGAACACGAACACCGCGGTGCCGCGCGCGCGCGGCGGCGCGTCAGTCGTCGAGCGCGGCGCGGCGCTCTTCGGCCATGTGCTTGCTGATGCCATGGGTGGTCTTTTCCCAGTAGAACGGGTTGCGGATGAGCTGCCACAGGCCCTTGTAGGCGGCGATGGACTGCAGCAGCCAGTACAGCGGCACGGTCAGCGCGTAGGGCGCCAGGCGGAAGTAGTCGCGCTTGAACGCCGCCACCAGGGTCATGTAGATCAGGAAGCCGTTGCCGAGCAGCAGGTTGAGCAGGCTCAGGTACAGCAGCGCGGGTGGGAAGAACGGGTCGAAGAATTTCGAGCCCACCGCCAGCCACAGCCCGTAGCTCAGCCACATCAGCGGCGCGGCCAACGCGGTGAAGAAGGTGCCGCCGACGAACAGCTGGAAGCCCCAGAACCCGCGCACGCCGGTGGAGCGGTACAGCTGCACCGGGTCGCGCATGTGCACCAGCCAGGTCTGCATGTAGCCCTTGAGCCAGCGCGAGCGCTGCCGGATCCAGTTGGGGATGCTGACGTTGGCTTCCTCGAACGTGGTCGAGTTGACCACGCTGACCCGGTAGCCCTGCTGGGTCAGGCGCACGCCCAGGTCGGCGTCCTCGGTGACGTTGTACGGGTCCCAGGCGTGGGCCTTGCGCAGGATGTCCAGGCGGAAGTGGTTGGAGGTGCCGCCGAGCGGAATCGGGATGCGCAGGGTCTCCAGCGCCGGCAGGTAGAAGTCGAACCACAACGTATATTCCAGCGTGAACATGCGCGTGAGCCAGTTCTCGTCGGCGTTGTAGTAGTTCAGCCGCGCCTGGATGCAGGCCACGTCGGCCGGCGACTTGCGGAACGCGGCGACCACGCGCTTGAGCTGGTCCGGCTCCGGCTTGTCCTCGGCGTCGTAGATCGTGAGCATCTGCCCGCGGGCGAAGCGCAGCGCGTAGTTGCAGGCCTTGGGCTTGGTCTTCGGTTGCGACGGCGGCACCCGGATGATCTCGAAGAACGCCTCCAGGCCCAGCGCCTTGGCCGCCTCGATGGTCTCGGTGTCGTCGGCCTCCAGCACCAGCTTCACGTCCAGCTTGGACGTCGGGTAGTCGAGCCGGCGCAGCGCGTTGGCCAGGATCGGCAGCACGTCCGGCTCCTTGTACATCGGCACCAGCACCGTGTAGACCGGCAGGTCCTCGTCGCCGAGCGCGGCCACTTCCTCGTCGCTGACCTTGATGTCGATGCGGCGCCGCGCACCGCGCCAGGCCAGCACCAGCTTCAGCCCGAAGGTGGCCAGGAACGCCACCGCGATCAGCGTGTTGAGCGCGATCAGGGTGACCAGCGGCCACAGCGCCAGGGCCGCGGCCAGCACCACCGTGAGCGCCACCAGGAACACCGACTGCGCGCGGGTGATCACCTGCCGCGCCGAATGCTCGGGCGCATGTTCGGCCAGCAGGTTCAACGCATCGTGGGTGAGCTGCGCGTCGGCGTGCTGCTGCAGGCTCCAGACGATGTCGAACTTGGAGGTGCCGACGAAGCGCACCTGCTCGCCGTAGGTGGCGCGCGCCCAGGCGAAGATCTCCGGGCCGGGATCGGCCACCGCCAGCACCAGCTGGCCGTCCTCCTCGCGCCACGGCAGCACCAGGCGCTGCGCGTAGTCGGCCAGATGCTCCGGCTGGAACAGCGCCGGGTCGATCGGCTGCTTGAGCAGGTTGGCGAAGTGCAGCCCGAAGTGCTGCGCCAGCACCGTGTAGAAGCGCAGCGGCGCGACCCCGCGCTGGGCCAGCACCACGTCGCCCAGCCGCGAGCGCCAGCGCGACTGCAGGGCCAGCGCGTTCTGCAGCTGCGGCGGGTCGATCACCCCTGCGGCGACCAGCGCCTCGCCGATCGGCGCCTGCAGGCCGCCCTCGGTGGGCAGCCGCCCGAGCCGGCCGGGCACGCTCGCCTCGGCGGCGACGCTATCGTGTTCGCCGGACACGGCTAGAACCGCCACCAGGCGGCCACGAACGGACCGCCCGCGCCGCCGGTGTTGCGCCCGGCCACCGGCTGCTGGTAGCCGAGCTGCAGCTGCGTGCCGCCGGGCAGCGTGTACAGCACCGAGGCCTGCAGCTTGCTGAAATCGAAGTTGTTGCCGCGGATCGGCGTGTTGTCGCCGGGCGCGTAGATCCGGTTCGGCCCCTTGCCGTTGCCCAGGCTCTGGATCACGTTGAACTCGCCGATCAGCATCCAGCGCGGCGCCAGCGCCACGCCGCTGGACACGTCCAGGCGTGCCTCGTCGGAGGCGTCGCCGCCGCGCAGCCGCACCGCCGTGCCCAGGTCGACATAGCCGTCGTGTTCGCCCAGGCGATAGCCGCGGCCGACGCTGTAGCGCAGCTCGGCGCCGTAGTCGCCCTGGCCCAGTGCCGGCCGCGCGCCATCGCGCTGGCGCGCATACGCGGGCACCAGCGCCAGCACCTGCAGCGCGCCCTGCCAGGGGCCGTCGCGGCCATCCGGGTCCAGCCGGTAGCGCAGGCCGATTTC
>NZ_AQOJ01000688.1:0-313 GCF_000364685.1 Xanthomonas sp. SHU 166 | reverse complement strand
GCTGGCTGCCGGCCTCGCGCGATCCGGCCGCCGGCCCGCCGGATCGCGCCGGCGCGCTGTGTTTCAGCGCGGCGCTGGCGCTGTTCACCGCCAGCCTAATCCAGGGGCCGCACAGCGGCTGGGGCAGCGCCGCGACGCTGGCCCTGCTCGGTGCCGCCGCACTGCTGCTGCTCGCCTTCGTGTGGATCGAACGGCGCCGCCGCCATCCGCTGCTGGACCTGCGCCTGTTCCGCTACCGGCGCTTCGTCGGCGTGCAGCTGCTGCCGGTCGCCACCTGCACCAGCTACGTGGTGCTGCTGGTGCTGCTGCCGCT
>NZ_AQOJ01000687.1:0-757 GCF_000364685.1 Xanthomonas sp. SHU 166 | reverse complement strand
CCGCGCGGCCCGGCCAGCCGCCGGGGCTGGACCGCGCCTTCCCGATCCCGCAGGCGCTGCGCGACGCGCCGCTGGAAGCCATCGGCCTGCCGCGCTCGCGTGCAGCGACGATCCGTGCGCTGGCGCAGGCGGTGCTGGACGGCCGTCTGTCGTTCCGTGCCGGCCAGCGCCTGGACGACTTCGTCGCCCACGCCATCACCTTGCCCGGCATCGGCGCCTGGACCGCGCAGTACATCGCCCTGCGCGCGCTCGGCCAGCCCGACGCCTTCCCCGCCGGCGACCTGGTGCTGCAACGCATGCTCGGCGAAGGGGGCGCACGCCTGAGCGAACGCGCCACCGAGGCGCGCGCGCAGGCCTGGCGTCCCTGGCGCGCCTACGCGGTGCTGCACCTGTGGCACCTGGCCAACGACCCTCCCGAGGAGACCCGCGCATGACCGCGTCCCCGCTGTCCTACGACCGTTTCGACACCCCGATCGGCATGCTCACCGTCGCTGTCGGCAGCGATGGCGTGCGTCACATCCTGTTTCCCGAGAACCGCTACGACGCCCGCGGCCGCGCCGACTGGGTGCACGATCCGGCTCCGGTGCGCGCCGCGCGCGAGCAGTTGCTGGCCTACTTCGCCGGCGAGCGCGAGCACTTCGACCTGCCGCTGGCGCCGCACGGCACCGACTTCCAGCGGCGGGTGTGGCTGGCGCTGGCCGAGATCCCGTTCGGCGCGACCTGGAGCTACGCGCAACTGGCGCAGCATGTGGGCCAG
>NZ_AQOJ01000686.1:0-17164 GCF_000364685.1 Xanthomonas sp. SHU 166 | reverse complement strand
TGGCGCTGGGCGCCGCCGCCGGCCTCACCGGGCTGCCGCTGCGCCACGCCCAGGCCAGCGCACTGGCGCGCAACGGCGCCGCGCCCTACGTGCTGCACGGCACCGACTTGGACCTGAGCATCGGCAGCACGCGGGTCAATTTCACCGGGCGCGAGCGCCCCGCCATCGCGGTCAACGGCAGCGTGCCGGCACCGCTGCTGCGCTGGCGCGAAGGCGACACCGTGACCATCCGCGTGGCCAACCGCCTGCCCGGCCACACCCAGACCTCGGTGCACTGGCATGGCCTGCTGCTGCCGGCCAACATGGACGGCGTGCCGGGCATGAGCTTCGACGGCATCTACCCGGGCGAGACCTACCAGTACCGCTTCGCCCTGCGCCAGTCCGGCACCTACTGGTACCACAGCCATTCGCTGCACCAGGAGCAGGCCGGGCTGTACGGCGCCATCGTGATCGACCCGCGCGAGCCGCCGCCGTACCGCTACGACCGCGAGCATGTGCTGCTGCTGTCGGACTGGACCGACCTGGATCCGGCGGCGCTGTTCCGGCGGCTGAAGCAGATGCCGTCCTACGACAACCTGTACCAGCGCACCGTCGGCGATTTCCTGCGCGACGCGCGCGAGGACGGGCTGCGCGCCACCCTCGCCGACCGCGGCATGTGGGGGCGCATGCGCATGACCCCCAGCGACCTGTCCGACGTCAACGGCAACACTTACACCTACCTGCTCAACGGCATGACCCCGGCCGGCAACTGGACCGGGCTGTTCCGCCCCGGCGAGAAGGTGCTGCTGCGCTTCATCAACGCCTCCAGCATGAGCTACTTCGACGTGCGCATCCCCGGGCTGAAGATGACCGTGGTCGCCGCCGACGGCCAGTATGTGCATCCGGTGAGCGTGGACGAATTCCGCATCGCCGCGGCCGAAACCTTTGATGTGCTGGTCGAACCCAGCGGCCAGGACGCCTACACGGTGTTCGCGCAGGACATGGGCCGCACCGGCCACGCGCGCGGCACGCTCGCCGTGCGCGAAGGACTGCAGGCACCGGTGCCGGCGAACGATCCGCGCCCGCTGCTGCGCATGCAGGACATGGGCCACGCGATGGCCGGCCACGCCGGCATGGAGCACGGCGCAGGCATGGCCATGCACGGCATGGAGGGCGGCTGCGGCGCGAACATGCACATGGCCGGCATGCCGGGCATGGAGCACGCCGCGCACGCGGCTGCAGGCGCTGCCACCGCACCTGCGCACCCACGCAGCGAACGCGGCAATCCGCTGGTGGACATGCAGTCCTCCGCCACCGCGCCACGGCTGGACGACCCGGGCATCGGCCTGCGCGACAACGGCCGCCGCGTGCTGAGCTACGCCGACCTGCACAGCCTGTTCGAGGACCCGGACGGACGCGAGCCGGGACGCGAGATCCAGTTGCACCTGACCGGCAACATGGAGAAGTTCGCCTGGTCGTTCGACGGCATTCCCTTCGCCAGCGCCGAGCCGCTGCGGCTGAACTACGGCGAGCGCCTGCGCATCGTGCTGGTCAACGACACGATGATGCAGCACCCGATCCACCTGCACGGCATGTGGAGCGACGTGGAAGACGCCACCGGCCGCTTCCAGGTGCGCAAGCACACCGTGGACATGCCGCCGGGCACGCGCCGCAGCTACCGCGTGCGCGCCGATGCGCTGGGCCGCTGGGCCTACCACTGCCACCTGCTCTACCACATGGACGGCGGCATGATGCGCGAAGTGCGGGTGGACGCATGAGCCGCCTCCGCCTCGCTCCGCTCGCCCAGGCCACCGGCCTGGCGCTGCTACTCGCGCACGCTGAGGCGCAAGCGCAGCATGCCCACACGGCCGACACCGACGGCGGCGACGCACCCACTGCCGCGCCCTGCGCCTGCCCGGCACCCGCTGCCACCACACCCATGGCGGGCGCTGCGGAGGCATCGCAGCCCGACACGGCAATGCACGGCGCCATGGACCACGCCGCCATGGGGCATGCGGCGCACGCGCCGGCCATGCAAGACACGCCTGCGGCAGAGCACGCCGACGCCATGTCGCACGCGCACATGGACCATGCCACGAAGGACCACGCGGCCGCGCCGGCGTCGCAGGTCGAGCATGGCGAACACGCGCACTCCGCACACGACGGCATGCATCACGACCGCATGGACCATGCGACGCCGCCTGCACCCGAACCGACAGCGTGCCACTGTCCTGCGAGCGCCGACACGTCGCTGCCACGCGAGCCGATCCCGCCGATCACCGACGCCGATCGCGCAGCCGCATTCCCCGTGCTGCGCGAGCACGGCACGGCGCACGGCGCGGCGCGCACCGGCTACCTGCTGGTCGATCGCCTGGAGGGCTGGGACAACGCCCACGGCAGCGGCCAGGCCTGGGAAGCGCGCGGCTGGTACGGCGGCGACATCGATCGGCTGTGGCTGCGCAGCGACGGCGAACGCGAGGGCGGCCGCACCACGGCGTCGACGCTGGAACTGGCCTATGGCCGCGCCATCTCGCCCTGGTGGGACATGCTGATCGGCGCCAAGCAGACGTTCGCGCCCGGCCGCGCGCGGACCTCGGCCGCGTTCGGCGTGCAAGGCATGGCGCCGTACAAGTTCGAGGTGTCGGCCATGCTCTACGTCGGCGAGGGCGGCCATGCCAGCCTGCACCTGGAAGGCGAGTACGACGTGCTGCTGACCAATCGCCTGATCCTGCAGCCACGGCTGGAAGCGGAACTGGCCGCGCGCGACGATCCGGCGCATCGCATCGGCAGCGGCCTGACCACCGTGGAGGGCGGGTTGCGCCTGCGCTACGAAGTCACCCGCCGATTCGCACCGTATGTCGGCGTGGAGCACGTGCGCAGCTTCGGCGACACCACCGACCTGCGCCGCACCGACGGCCAGGCGGCGCGCGAGACGCGCTGGGTCGCCGGCCTGCGGTTCTGGTTCTGAGCCGCAGCAGCGCACCGTAGGACATGGCGAGGGCGGCGCGGGGAATGCGCCGCCGCAGCGGAACGCGGCACTGCCACCAAACCGACGTTCGCGATGCGCCAGGTGCATGTGCGCTCATCCCCGCCACCCAGGCACGGCGAACGCTGCGTGCCGCTGCAGGAGCGGCTTCAGCCGCGACGGGCGTTACCGGGAAAGCCCGTTGCGGCTGAAGCCACTCCTACGAGACGCTGCACCGCCCTTGGATGCAAGCATCAAGCATGGACGCTACACGGCGTTGCACGCACCTCACCACCGCTAGGCGTGCAGCGCCGCTTGCAAGGCCGCCACCTCGTGCCGTGGTGGACGCAGCGCGCCCAGCGTGCGGACCAGCTCCCGATAGCTGCGCGCAAGTTGCCCGAACAGCCCAGCATCGCTGTCGCGGCTCTCGGCGACTTCGGCATAGGCGCCGCGGCCGAGATCGATGAAGTAGTCCACGCTGACCCGACGTCGCGCCGCCACGCCCGGGAACATCCCGGCGATCAGCAGGCAACCATCGCCGACCTCGCGCAAGGCGTCCGCGCGGGCACGCCCCACCTGCTCCTGCGCATGCAGCCACGCAAGGGCCTGGATGCGCGCCAGCAACTGCGCGTCGCGCTGGTACCGCAGCAGCATGAACACCAGATAGTGCTCGCGTGATTCGTCCAGCGGCCGGCCCAGGCGCTGCCCGGCCTCGTGCACCAGCGCCTGCCACAGCTCGGCCGGCGCCCCCTGTCTGAAAGACTCGTACATGCGTCCTCCTGCGTGGTGGGAACCCTCGCAGGAAGCTTATGCATAACCCGGGCCAGTGCGTTAGCAGATCGGCGGCGCCTCTGCCAACAGGCGGAGCCGCACCACTCTCTCGCCGCGCTCTACATCGGCCGCCACGCCGTCGCCCTTAGAATTGCGCCAAGCCGCACAACGCGGCGCCTCCCCCATGCGAGACCGCCATGCCCACCACCGAAGGTACAGGTGCCGGCAGACCCGGCGCAGCGGCAGATGTGGACGGCCGGCCCGGCGTGCTGGAATCGCCCCACAACCACGGCAGCGAACGGCTGGATGGCCCGGTCTACCACGACGGCAACAGCGAGCCGCGCGGCTTCGGCCATCTGTGCGTGTCGGTGCCTGACCTGCATGCGGCCTGCGCACGTTTCGAAGCGCTGCACGTGCCGTTCCAGAAGCGCCTGAGCGACGGGCGCATGCGCAACATCGTCTTCATCAAGGACCCGGACGGCTACTGGGTGGAGATCATCTCCAACACCTCCAGCGAGTGAGCGCAGCGCGCTCAGGCATGCTGTGGCGCGATCACCACGTTGACCCGCAGGCCTAGGCGGCCGGATTCAAGATCTTTCTTGAGCACCGCCGGGTTGTCCAGCAACCCGGCCGGATCGTAGATCAGGCACACCAGGCGCTTGACGCCAGGATGCTGGCTATAACGGGCGGCATCGATCACCAACTGATCGACGATCTCGCGATCCCGCAGCCCATCGCGCGTCATTTTCACTTCGATCGCGACCTCGTTGTCGTCGAGCCGAAAATCCATCCGCGAACTGTTGCCGGCATAGCTCGGCGTGTACTCCTCGGCACGCACGTGCAGGTAATGCAGCTTCAACAGCGCGTGCAGAGCATCCTGCACGTCGTACTCGTCGACGAAGGTCATGGCCGTCCGTTTTGCGTGGCGCTTGCCGATCTGCCGTACGAACGCGTGGAAGTTCTGCAGCAGGTTGAACAACTGCGCCAGATCACCGCCCGGCGTGCTCGCATCATCGACGGCTGGCGCTGGATCGGCGTAGGACCGTTCCAGCAAGCGCTGCTCAAACTGGCGTTGCGGCTTCGATGCTGGGCGCAGGATGAAAAGCAGCAGCACGGCGGCACCTGCCATGAGCGCCAGGTAGAAGATCAGATAGCGGGGATCCAGTCGGACGTCGATATCGGGCACATAGCTGGCCCGCACGTGGTCCGCCGCCCCCTGCCCCCGGGCGACGACCAGATAGTGGACGACCACCTGCAGCCCGGACATCGATCCGCTGCCGGCGTAGAACTCGTCCGGGCGTTCGACCGGAGATCCCTCGGAAGACGCGTTGTAGCGCTGCATCTGCGCGAACAGCGGCGCCGTGCGCGCCCTGAACTCCTCCGACAGCAGGAACTGCTGCACCCTGGAATTGCTCAGGTCGTGCGGCTGGAAGATCGGCCAGATCAGCAGCAGATAGCTCAGCGTGATCATCACCGCGGACAGCACCGTCGCGGACAGGGCCAACCGCCGCATCCATTGCACCCGTTCGATCAGCGCCCGCAGCGACGCCGGCGGCGACCCATGCGTTTCGTGGACATCCTGCATTGTGTCGCTCCTGGGTTGAAGGCGATGGACGCGCCCTCGCCGCCAGCATAGCGCAGCGTCCGCATCGCCCTGCGCCCCGGCGACTACTCCACCGTCACCGACTTGGCCAGGTTGCGCGGCTTGTCCACGTCGGTGCCGCGCGCCAGCGCGGTGTGGTAGGCCAGCAACTGCACCGGCACGGTGTGCAGCACCGGGCTGAGCACGCCGGCGTGGCGCGGCGTGCGGATCACGTGCACGCCTTCGGACGCGTTGAAGTTGCTGTCCTGGTCGGCGAACACGAACAGCTCGCCACCGCGCGCGCGCACTTCCTGCATGTTCGACTTCACCTTCTCCAACAAGGTGTCGTTGGGCGCGATCACCACCACCGGCATGTTCGCGTCGACCAGCGCCAGCGGGCCGTGCTTGAGCTCGCCGGCCGGATAGCCCTCGGCGTGGATGTAGGTGATTTCCTTGAGCTTGAGCGCGCCTTCCAGGGCGATCGGGTAATGCAGGCCGCGGCCGAGGAACAGCGCGTTGTGCTTGTCGGCGAAGCGCTCGGCCCATACCGCGATCTGCGGTTCCAGGTTGAGCACGTGCTGCACGCTGCCGGGCAGGTAGCGCAGCTGCTCCAGGTACTCGGCCTCCTGTTCGGCGCTCAGCCGCCCGCGGCGCTTGGCCAGCACGCAGGTAAGCTGGAACAGCGCCGCCAGCTGGGTGGTGAAGGCCTTGGTCGAGGCCACGCCGACCTCGGCGCCAGCGCGGGTGTACAGCACCATCGCACTGGCGCGCGGGATCGCGCTCTCGGGCACGTTGCAGATCGACAGGGTCTTGGTATGGCCCAGCGCCTTGGCGTACTTGAGCGCCTCCATCGTGTCCAGGGTTTCGCCGGATTGGGAGATGGTCACGATCAGCTGCTGCGGATTGGCGCAGGCATCGCGGTAGCGGTACTCGCTGGCGATCTCCACGCTGCACGGCAGCCCGGCGATGCCCTCGATCCAGTAGCGCGCGGTCAGCCCGGCGTAGTAGCTGGTGCCGCAGGCCAGGATCTGCACGCCGTCCACGTCGGCCAGCAGCGCCTCGGCCTTGCTGCCGAACAGCGCGGTGTCGAAGCCGCCGGCGTCGAACAGCGCCTCCAGCGTGTCGGCCAGCGCGCGCGGCTGCTCGTGGATCTCCTTCTGCATGAAGTGGCGGTACGGGCCCAGCTCCAGCGAGGCCAGCGACACGTCGGACACGTGCGGCTCGCGCCGCACCGGCTGGTCCTGCGCGTCGTACACCTGCACGCCGTCGCGGCGCAGTTCGGCGGTGTCGCCTTCTTCCAGGAAGATCACCCGGCGCGTGGCCTGGATCACCGCCGAGACATCCGAGGCGATGAAGTTCTCGCCCTCGCCCAAGCCGATCAACAGCGGGCAACCCATGCGCGCGCACACCAGCAGGTCCGGGCGCGACTTGCTCACCGCGGCCACGGCATAGGCGCCGGTCAGCTCCTTCACCGCCGCCTGCAGCGCGCCGAGCAGGTCGCGGCCCTGGGCGATGTAGTGGTGGATCAGGTGGGCGATGACCTCGGTATCGGTCTGCGATTCGAACACGTAGCCCAGCGCGGTCAGGCGCTCGCGCTGCTGTTCGTGGTTCTCGATGATGCCGTTGTGGACCAGCGCCAGGTCGCCATGACTGACGTGCGGGTGCGCATTGGCCTCGGTGACGCCGCCATGGGTCGCCCAGCGGGTGTGGCCAATGCCCAGCGGCGCGTGCAGGCCCTCGGCCAGCGCGGCGCTCTCGGTCTCGGACACGCGGCCAGTACGGCGCACGCGGCGGACCTGCCCGTCGGCGATGGCGGCGATGCCGGCCGAGTCGTAGCCCCGGTATTCCAGGCGCTTGAGCCCCTCGATCAGGACCGGAACCACATCGCGATCCGCGATCGCACCGACGATACCGCACATAGCCACGCCCTTCGCCGAAAAGTCCGCCATTCTAGCGAAGTCCGCTGAATGTCTCGCCGCTGTCCGCTGCCGGACACAGGGCCTGTCACCCATTCCCGAGCATGCCCCCGCCCTGGTGTCCGCGAACGTGTCCGCGGACACCCGGACACCTGTCCGCGCCGTCCGCACCCATGCAATTCAATGACTTGCAGTTGGCACGCATCGTGCTGTGAAGTCCCCATCCTCACCGCTGCGACCGTCCGATGATCCGTGACACCTCCGCCCAGGACCAGGTTCTCGCCCGCCCCCGCTCCTCGGCCTGGCGCCGCTGGCTGTGGCCCGGGCTGATCGCCACGCTGGTGCTGCTGGGCATCGCCTTCGCCGCACGCGGCTGGATCGCCGGCAGCCGCTCGTTCGACGCGCAGCGGGTGCGCATCGCCACGGTGACCCGCGGCGACCTGGTCCGCGACATCTCCGCCGACGGCCGCCTGATCGCCGCCAACAGCCCGACCCTGTACGCGATCTCCGGCGGCACGGTGACCCTGAAGGTGGTCGCCGGCGACGTGGTCAAGCAAGGCCAGGAACTGGCCGAGATCGACAGCCCGGAGCTGCGCAGCAAGCTCGCCCAGGAAGAAGCCACCCTGGCCGGCCTGCAGGCCGAGGCCGGCCGTGCCGACCTGGACGCGACCCTGGCCCGCGCCAACGCCAGCAAGCTGATCGACCAGGCGCAGATCGAACGGCAGGCGGCCAGCCGCGACCTGGAGCGCTACCAGCGCGGCTATGAAGGCGGCGCGGTGCCGGCAGTGGAACTGGCCAAGGCCCAGGACACCCTGAAGAAGGCCGACATCGCGATGAGCCACGCGCAGAAGGATTCGGGCCTGCAGGCGCAGGGCGCCTCGCTGGACGCGCGCAACAAGCGCCTGCTCGCCGAGCGCCAGCGCGCGGTGGTGGCCGAGGTGCAGCGCCAGGTCGACCTGCTGACCCTGCGCTCGCCGTTCGACGGCCAGGTCGGCCAGGTGCAGGTCTCGCAGCACACCAACGTCGCCGCCAACGCACCGGTGCTGAGCGTCGTCGATCTGTCCAAGTTCGAACTGGAGATCAAGGTGCCGGAAAGCTTCGCCCGCGACCTGGCGATCGGCATGCCGGCGCAGTTGACCAGCGGTGCCGGCGAACCCTTCGCCGGCGCGATCTCGGCGGTGTCGCCGGAGGTAGTCAACGGCGAGGTCAACGCGCGCATCCGCTTCACCGACAAGCAGCCGCCGGGCCTGCGCCAGAGCCAGCGCATGAGCGCGCGGGTGCTGCTGGATACCCGCAAGAACGTGCTCAAGCTCGAGCGCGGCCCGTTCGTCGAACAGTCCGGCGGCCGCTACGCCTACGTCATGGACGGCGACTCGGCGGTGCGCCGCCCGGTCGAACTGGGCGTCACCAGCCTGGGCGAGGTCGAAGTGCGCTCGGGCCTGCAGCCGGGCGACCGGGTCGTGGTCTCCGGCAGCGACCTGTTCGGCGATGCGCCGCAGGTGACGGTGCATTGAAGGCCGGGATTGGGGAGTCGGGATTGGGGATTCGCAAGCCTCTCTCGTTTTCCTTTCCTGGCCACTGATTCCGAATCCCGACATCCCCAATCCCCAATCCCCAATCCCTGCTCCACCACCACAGGAACTCACGCCATGCTCGAAATGCGCTCCGTCTCCAAGGTCTTCCGCACCGAACAGGTCGAGACGCATGCGTTGCGCTCGCTGGACCTGCATGTCCGCGAGGGCGAGTTCGTCGCCGTCACCGGGCCGTCGGGTTCGGGCAAGACCACCTTCCTCAACATCGCCGGGTTGCTGGAAACCTTCACCAGCGGCCAGTACCTGCTCGACGGCCAGGACGTCAGCAACCTCAACGACGATGCCCGCTCGCGCATGCGCAACCAGAAGATCGGCTTCATCTTCCAAGGCTTCAATCTGATCCCCGACCTCAACCTGTTCGACAACGTCGACGTGCCGCTGCGCTACCGCGGCATGGGCGCGGCCGAGCGCAAGCAGCGCATCGAGGAGGCGCTGAGCCGGGTCGGGCTGGGCTCGCGCATGAAGCACTACCCGTCCGAACTGTCCGGCGGCCAGCAGCAGCGCGCGGCGATCGCCCGCGCCCTGGCCGGCAGCCCGCGCCTGCTGCTGGCCGACGAACCGACCGGCAACCTCGACTCGCAGATGGCGCGCGGGGTGATGGAACTGCTGGAGGAGATCAACGCGCAGGGCTCGACCATCGTCATGGTCACCCACGACCCGGAACTGGCCGCGCGCGCGCAGCGCAACGTGCACATCGTCGACGGCCAGGCCACCGACCTGCAGCGCGAGCCGGTGCTGGTGCACGGCGGCCACGGCACCGCGGCCACGCCCTGATCGGCACGGCGACGGCGCGGAGATCGACATGCTCGGCTATTACTTCCAGCAAGCGTGGCGCAGCCTGCGCCGCAGCCCGGTGCTTACCGCGTTGATGGTGCTGTCCATCGCGGTGGGCATCGGCGCGGCGATGACCACGCTGACGGTGATGCGGTTGCTGTCCGGCGACCCCTTGCCGGGGCGCAGCCAGCAGATCTTCTTCGCGCAACTCGATCCGCGCCCCAGCAACGGCGCCAACCAGAAGCCTTTCGACAAGCTCGACTACCCCTCGGCCATGGACCTGTGGACGCGCGGGCGCGCCGATCGCCAGGCCATGGTCGCCGAGAGCGAGATCAAGGTGCACGCGGCGGACGGCGCCACCCCGCCGTTCATGACCCAGTTGTTGATGACCCAGGCCGATTTCTTCCCGATGTTCCAGGTGCCGTTCGCCTACGGCAGCGGCTGGCGCGCGCGCGACGACCAGGACCGGGCGCGGGTGGCGGTGATCTCGTCCGACCTCAACGCCAAGCTGTTCCAGGGCCGCAACAGCGTCGGCCGCAGCCTGCTGGTGCGCGGCACGGCGGTGCGCATCGTCGGCGTGCTGGCACCGTGGCGGCCGTCGCCGCTGTTCTACACGCTGGCCGGCGGCAGCTTCGCCCATGGCGATACAGCCAGCTTCTACGGACGACCGCAGGACGTGTTCATGCCGCTGTCCAGCAGCCTGGAGGTCAACGACGGCCACATCCAGCCGTGGACCTGTTTCAGCAAGCCCGAGGCCAACCTGGACCTGCGCAGCGCGCCGTGCGTGTGGCTGCAGTTGTGGGTGCAGCTGGACACGCCGGCGAAGGTCGCCGACTACCGCCGGCTGCTGGCCGACTACGCCGCGCAGCAGCACGCCGCCGGGCGCATCGGCCGCGCCGACACCGCGCGCCTGCTGTCGCTGCCGCAATGGCTGGACCATAACCGCGTGGTGCCGGGCGACGTGCGTCTGCAGAGTTGGCTGGCGCTGGCGTTTCTGGGCCTGTGCCTGTTCAACAGCGTCGGCCTGCTGCTGGCCAAGTTCCTGCGCCGCGGCGGCGAGATCGGCGTGCGTCGCGCGCTGGGGGCCTCGCGTCGCGCGATCTTCGCGCAGTGCCTGACCGAGGCCAGCGTGATCGGCCTGCTCGGCGGCGCCGGCGGCTGGCTGCTGACCCTGCTGGGCCTGTGGAGCGTGCGCCAGCAGCCCACCGCCTACGCCGACCTGGCGCATCTGGATCCGACCACATTCGCCGGCACCTTCGCACTGGCGATCGCCTGCAGCCTCGCCGCCGGCCTGTTCCCCGCCCTGCGCGCCAGCCGTATCGCGCCGGCCATGCAACTCAAGAGTCTGTAACCGGGGCGCACGACGATGCACATCACTCCCATCCTCAGCGCGCTGTCGCGCCATCGCATCGCCGCGGCGCTGATCGCGCTGGAAGTGGCGCTGGCCTGCGCCGTGCTGTGCAACGCCTTCTTCCTGATCGGCAATCGCCTGGAGCTGGTGCACCTGCGCAGCGGCATCGACGAGACCGCGCTGGGCCTGGTGTCGCTGTCCGGCTGCGACGGCTGCAACGCCGCCGACGTCAACGCCCGCGCGCTGGATGCGGTGCGCCGCACGCCCGGCGTGCGCGCGGCTGGCGCCATCAACACGGTCCCGTTCGCGCCGCCGGTGTTCAACAACGGGCTGTGCCTGGACCAGGACTGCACCCAGGTCGGCGGCGTGCCGCACTTCTACATGGTCAGCCCGGGCGCCGTCGCGGCACTGGCGTTGCACCCGGACAGCGGCCGCACCTTCGGCGAGGCCGACTACCAGCCGCTCGACAACGGCATCCCGACCGCGGCCGGCGTGTGGATCACGCGGGCGCTGGCCGCGCACCTGTGGCCGGGCCAGGATCCGCTGGGCAAGGAATTCTGGTCCGGCGGCCATTTCCGCGTGATCGGTACGCTGGAGCACCTGGCGCGCCCCGATCCGGGCCGCAGCGAGGATGGCGTGATCGGCAGCGACTGGTCGGTGGTGATCCCGGTGCGCGAGGCCGCGCAGTCCGGCACCTATGTGCTGCGTGCCGATCCGCGCGACTTGCCACGGGTGTTGGCGCAGGCGCGCGCCGCGGTGGCACGGGCGGTGCCCGAGGCGGTGCTGGACAACGCCAACAGCAAGCCGCTGGACGACCTGCGCCAGACGTATTTCCAGAGCGACCGGGCGATGACCGGGCTGCTGGTCGCGATCATCGTCGCAATGCTGCTGGTGACCGCGCTGGGCATCGTCGGCCTGGCCAGTTTCTGGGTGCAGCAGCGCACCAAGCAGATCGGCATCCGCCGCGCGCTCGGCGCCACCCGCCGCGACATCCTGCGTTATTTCCAGACCGAGAATCTGCTGCTGGTCGGCGCCGGCGTGGCCCTGGGCATGTTGCTGGCCTACGGCGGCAACGTGCTGCTGATGCGGGTCTTCGAACTGGAACGGTTGCCGGCCAGCTACCTGCCGGTCGGCGCGCTGCTGCTGTGCGCGCTGGGCCAGCTCGCCGTGCTCGGCCCGGCCCTGCGCGCCGCCGCCGTCGCCCCCGCCATCGCCACCCGCAGCGCCTGACCCGGAGCCCGCATGTTCGCTTACTACCTTCGCCTGGCGCTGCGCAGCTTCGGCCGCAACCGCATCCTCACCGGGCTGATGGTGCTGGCCGTGGCGCTGGGCATCGGCGCGTCGATGACCATGCTGACCGTGCTGCACACGCTCTCCGGCGACCCGCTGCCCGGGCGCAGCGCCACGCTGTTCCATCCGCAGCTGGATCCGCGTCCGCGCAACCTGCCCAGCGCCGACCCCGAGCCGCCGGACGAGCTGACCTGGCAGGACGCCACCGCGCTGTACCGGGCGCAGGCGGCGCCAGCGCAGACCATGACCAGCGCGAACTGGCTGCCGGTGCGCCAGACCGTGCCCAACAGCCCCTTGCGCATGCTCACCACCCGCGCCGCCACCGCCGACCTGTTCGGCATGTTCGACATGCGCTTCCTCTACGGCAGCGGCTGGAGCCATCGCGACGATACCCAGCGCGCGCCGGTGGTGGTGCTGAGCCGCAAGCTCAACGACGCGTTGTTCGGCGGCGCCGACAGCGTCGGCAAGACCCTCACCATCGCCACCCGCCCGTTCCGGGTGATCGGGGTGATCGACGCGTGGGATGCGCAACCGCGTTTCTACGACCTCAACTCCGGTGCGTACACGCCGCCGGAAGCGCTGTACATGCCGTTCGAGACCTGGCTGGACCTGCCGCAGGACTATGGCTACGGGCCGATGCAGTGCTGGGGCAAGGACGGCGAGGCCGGCCTGCACGATCCCAAGGCCGCGCAATGCACCTGGGTGCAGTACTGGGCGCGGCTGGACACGCCGGAGCAGGCGCGGCGCTATCGCGCGGCGCTGGACGCCTACAGCGCGCAGCAGCGCCAGCTCGGCCGCTTCGAACGCGCCCCCAACACCCGCCTGCGTGGCCTGGTCGACTGGCTGGACTACAAGCGGGTGGTGCCGGCCACGGTGCGCATGCAGACCTGGATCGCCTTCGGTGTGCTGCTGGTATGCCTGCTCAATGCAGTGGGCCTGCTGGTCGCCAAGTTCATGCGCAAGGCCGGCGAGATCGGCGTGCGCCGCGCGCTCGGCGCCAGCCGCCGCGCGGTGTTCGCGCAGTGCCTGGCCGAATCGGCGCTGATCGGCTGCCTGGGCGGCCTGCTCGGCATCCCGCTGACCTGGATCGGCCTGTGGCTGGTGCGCCAGCAACCGGTGGCCTACGCGCAGCAGGCGCATGCCGATCCCGCGATCCTCGGCATCGCCCTGGCCGTGGCCACGCTCTCGGCGCTGGCCGCCGGCCTGTGGCCAGCCTGGCGCGCCTCGCGCATCGCCCCCGCCCTGCAGGTGAAATCGCTATGACCCCGCTGCCTCCCGTTCGTCCCATCCTGTCCGCATTGGGCAGCCATCGCGCCGCGGTGGTGCTGATGGCGCTGCAGATCGCCCTGACCCTGGCGGTGCTGTGCAACCTGGTGTTCATCATCGCCCGCACCTACCAGCGCGTGCAGACCCCGACCGGGGTGATGGAACAGGACATCGGCCTGATCCAGAGCATCAGCGTGGTCGGCGAACCGGGCAGCGTCAGCAGCGTCGGCCGCAGCCTGGACATCCTGCAGGCGGTGCCCGGCGTGGAAGCGGCGGCGTTCGGCACGCCGCCGCTGTGGGGCCCGACGCAGGCGCAACTGTTCCTGCAGCCGCAGGCCACGCAAGCGGTCGCCCGTGCCCGCCTGTTCCTCGGCAGCCAGGGCCTGAACCGCACGCTGGGCATCCGCATCGTCGCCGGTCGCGACCTGCGCGACGCGGAACTGACCGGCGCCTCGGACCTGTTCGGTGCGCCACCGGAGATCGAGCGGCGCCTGCCGGCCCTGATCACGCCGTCGCTGGCGGCCAAACTGTTCCCCGGCACGTCGCCGCTGGGGCGCACCCTCTACACCAGCACCTTCAACCAGCCGGTGCGTCTGGACATCGTCGGGGTGATGGCGCCGGTGCGCGGCGACATCACCGGCCACGACGACGATGCCGATGCACTGCTCACCGAGATCCGCATCGGCAGCGAAGGCTGGGGCGGCGGCTACGTGATCCGCAGCACGCCCGGGCAACTGGCGCAGGTGCTGCCGCGCGCGGCCGCGGCGATGCAGCGCGCCAACCCGACCTACGTGCAGCAGCGCGTGGCCACCATGCAGGAACTGCGGACCGAGTACTTCAAGAGCGACAGTGCGGTGGCGCGGATGCTGCTGGCGATCATCCTGATCCTGCTCACCGTCACCGCGCTGGGTATCGGCGGGCTGGCCAGCTTTTGGGTGCAGCAGCGCACCCGGCAGATCGGCATCCGCCGCGCGCTCGGCGCCACCCGCGGCGACATCCTGCGCTACTTCCAGCTGGAAAACCTGCTGATCGTCGGCGGCGGCGCGCTGCTCGGCGCCGTGCTCGCCTACGTCATGAACCAGTGGTTGATGCAGCGCTTCGAACTGGAGCGGCTGTCCTCGCCCACCGTCCTGACCGGCATCGTCGCGGTGTGGCTGCTCGGCCAGTGCGCCGTGCTCGGCCCCGCCCTGCGCGCCGCCGCCGTCCCGCCCGCCACCGCCACCCGCAGCGCCTGACCCCGGAGTTCCCATGTTCGGCTACTACGTCCGCCTCGCCTTGCGCAGCTTCCGCCGCAACAAGGTCCTCACCGCACTGATGGTGCTGGCCATCGCCCTGGGGATCGGCGCCAGCATGACCACGCTGACCGTGTTCTACGTGCTCTCCGGCGACCCGATCCCGCAGAAGAGCGACCGCCTGTTCTACGTGCAGGTCGATCCGCAACCCAAGGCCGGTTTCCAGCCGGGCGAGGAACCGGATTCGCAGAACACGCGCTTCGATGCCGAGGCGCTGCTGCGCGAGAAGCGCGCCAAGCGCCAGGCGCTGATGACCGGCGGCAGCGTCGCGATCGAACCGACCAAGAGCGGCCTGAAGCCGTTCAAGTCGGAAGTGCGCTTCACGTCGGCGGACTTCTTCCCGATGTTCGACACGCCGTTCCAGTACGGCCACGGCTGGACCGGCACCGAAGACGAGCGCCACGACCGCGTGGTGGTCATCAGCCGGAAGCTCAACGAGAAGCTGTTCGACGGCGCCGACAGCGTCGGCCGCGAACTGCGCATGGACCAGAACACCTTCCGCATCGTCGGCGTGCTCGACACCTGGGAGGTCAAGCCGCGCTTCTACGACGTCACCAACACCTATGGGTCGGACGAACAGGCCTATCTGCCGTTCTCGGTGGCGATGGATCTGAAGATGGACCGCAACGGCAGCATGAACTGCTTCGGCGACAGCAACGGCGACCAGACCGCGCTCAATGCGCCCTGCACCTGGGTGCAGTACTGGGTGGAACTGGAAAGCCCGGCGCAGGCCGCCGACTACAAGGCCTACCTGGAGAACTATTCGGCCCAGCAGCGCGCCGCCGGCCGCTTCCAGCGCCCCAACAACGTGCGCCTGCGCAACGTCATGCAGTGGCTGGACCACAACGAAGTGGTGCCCGGCGACGTGCGCCTGCAGCTGTGGCTGGCGATGGGCTTCCTGCTGGTGTGCCTGCTCAACACCGTCGGCCTGCTGCTGGCCAAGTTCCTGCGCCGCAGCGGCGAGATCGGCGTGCGTCGCGCGCTCGGCGCCTCGCGCGGGGCGATCTTCGCGCAATGCCTGGTGGAGGCCGGCGCCATCGGCCTGGCCGGCGGCGTGGCCGGCCTGGGACTGGCCACGCTCGGGCTGTGGGCCGTGCGCCAGCAGCCGGCCAGCTACGCCAAGCTGGCGCACCTGGATCCGAGCATGTTGGCACTGACCTTCGCGATGGCGGTGGGCGCCAGCCTGCTCGCCGGCCTGTTGCCGTCGTGGCGCGCCATCCAGGTGGCCCCCGCCCTGCAACTCAAGTCCTGATCCTGCGCGCCCTGCGCCTTCCACGCTTTCTCACAAGGTCATCGCCATGGATATCCGCCCCATCCTGTCCACCCTGCGCCGGCACAAGACCGCCGCCGCGCTGATCGTGCTGGAGATCGCCCTGGCCTGCGCGATCGTGTGCAACGCGCTGTTCCTGATCGGCAACCGCATCGAGACCCTGCACCGGCCCAGCGGCATCGCCGAGTCGGAACTGGTGACGATCTCGCTGGGCGGCATCGGCCAGCAGGTCAACGCCGCTGCGCGCACCCGCGAGGACCTGGCCGCGTTGCGCGCCGTGCCCGGGGTGCGCAGCGCCACGCTGCTCAACCAGGTGCCGTTCGTGCGCTACTCCTGGAATACCAGCCTGTCGCTGACCCCGGACCAGGAACGGCCCACCCTGAACGCGGCGCAGTACATGGCCGAGGAGGGCACGCTGAAGACCCTGGGCCTGAAGCTGGTGGCCGGTCGCGATTTCGCGCCCGACGAGTACATGGATCTGGAAGCGGCGCAGACCGACAAGCGGATCCAGGAGAAAGGCACCGCGATCATCCTCAACCGCGCCACCGCGGAAAAGATGTTCCCGGGGCAGAACGCGCTGGGCAAGACCGTGTACACCGGGCCGGTGGGCGCCCGCGTGGTCGGCATCGTCGAGACCCTGGCGCGGCCCACCGCCGCCAGCGGCCTGGCCGAGATCGACTACGCGATGCTGCTGCCGTTTCGCCTGAGCTACACCGACGGCCTGTACGTGCTGCGCGTCACCGACCCGGCGCGACGCCAGGAAGTGCTGAACGCGGCGACCGCGGCCTTGATGAAGGTCGACAGCAGCCGGCTGGTGCTCAAGCAGCAGACCTACAGCGAGATCCGCGACGCCTACTTCCAGGGCGACCGCACCATGGTGTGGCTGCTCGGCGCGGTGTGCGTGGCGCTGCTGGTGGTCACCGCGCTGGGCATCGTCGGCCTGGCCAGTTTCTGGGTGCAGCAGCGCACCAAGCAGATCGGCATCCGCCGCGCGCTCGGCGCCACCCGCGGGCAGATCCTGCGCTACTTCCAGACCGAGAACTTCCTGCTGGCCAGCACCGGCATCGTGCTCGGCATGCTGCTGGCCTACGCCATCAACCAGTGGCTGATGGGCAA
>NZ_AQOJ01000685.1:0-1373 GCF_000364685.1 Xanthomonas sp. SHU 166 | reverse complement strand
CCCCCCTGCCGATCGGCGCGGTGGCGCTGTGGCTGCTCGGCCAGCTGGCGGTGTTCGCGCCGGCGCGCCGCGCCGCCGACGTGCCGCCGGCCGTCGCCACCCGCAGCACCTGATCCATCCCCTTGGCCGGCTCCGGCCGGCCTTTTTTCATCGAGCGCGCCATGCCCCGCAACCATCGCCCACTGCCGTCCTCCGGTCTCCTGCGCCACGCGCCTGCGTGGCCGCAGCCGTGCCCGATCGGCCCGGCGGCGCCGGTGCGGCGCGGCCGTTGAACGTCGCCGCCATGGCACTGGGTCCGATGCTCTCGACGCTGTCCCGGCACCGCACCGCGGCGACGCTGATCGTGCTGGAGATCGCGCTGGCCTGCGCGATCGTCTGCAACGCGCTGTTCCTGATCGGCAACCGCATCGCGACCCTGCGCAGCGCCAGCGGCGTCGCCGAAGCGGAACTGGTGACGATCGCCCTCGGCGGCATCGGCCGGCAGGTCGACGCGGCGGCACGCACCCGCGAAGACCTGGCCGCGTTGCGCGCGCTGCCCGGCGTGCGCAACGCCACCGTCGTCAACCAGATGCCGTTCGGGGACGCCGCCTGGAACGTCGGCCTGAATCTGACCCCCGACCAGGAATGGCCCACGCTCAATGCCGCGCAGTACAAGGCCGAGGACGCCACGCTGCGCACGCTGGGCCTGCGCCTGATCGCCGGGCGCGATTTCCGCGCCGACGAATACCTGGACCTGGACGCCCTGCGCAACGACGAGCGCCTGCGCAACGCCGGCGGCGCGGTCATCCTCAACCGGGCGGCGGCGGAGAAGATGTTTCCCGGACAGAACGCGCTGGGCAGGACCGTCTACCGCGGCACCGTGCCGGCGCAGGTGGTCGGCATCGTCGACGCCCTGGCCCGCCCCAACCCGGACCTGGTCGGCCCGGCGCAGGCGCCCTACGCATTGCTGATTCCGCTGCGCATGCCCTACACCGACGGGCTGTACGTGCTGCGCGTGCGCGACCCGGCGCAACGCCAGGCCGTGCTCGCCGCGGCGACCGCGGCGCTGATGCAGGTGGACAGCAGCCGGCTGGTGCTCGATCAGCAGACCTACAGCGAGATCCGCGACGCCTACTTCCAGGGCGACCGCACCATGGTGTGGCTGCTCGGCGCGGTGTGCGTGGCGCTGCTGGTGGTCACCGCGCTGGGCATCGTCGGCCTGGCCAGTTTCTGGGTGCAGCAGCGCACCCGGCAGATCGGCATCCGCCGCGCCCTCGGCGCCACCCGCAGCCAGATCCTGCGCGACTTCCAGGCCGAGAATTTCCTGCTGACCAGCGCCGGCATCGCGCTGGGCATGCTGCTGGCGTACGCGATCAACCAGTGGCTGATGGGCC